>DASUCX010000163.1:0-3049 GCA_036275855.1 Rhabdochlamydiaceae bacterium | reverse complement strand
GGAAGTGTGACCTGGATGCCGCTTGGGTTGACTTGTCCGCCGGACAGCAGATGCCAGGCTTGGGCAAGGGCTTTTTTCCCTTCGTCGGTAGTTGGATAGAGTTCATAAAAAGCAAGATGCTCCGAAACAGACAGCGGATCTAAGCTGCTCAGGCGGGATTTTAAGAAATGATCTTCTGCCTGGAGCAAACAGGGTAAAATGAGCAACAGAATCCATCGCTTCATAAGCAGTGATCATAGGGGTATTTCTAGGTGAATTCAATTTAAAAAAGTTCGTCGATGACAATCTGTTTGTCGACGGCACTAAGATAAGCTGGGTTGGGACTAGCTCCATAAGGAGTAATCAATGTTGTGAAAAGTGTTTTTTTTGTTCGAGTGGTTGTGCGAAAGTTTTCCTTTTTACTTTGTAATTCCTGGGCATACGATTTAGAAACTTGGTATTGGGCATTGCAGAATTTAATTTCACAAAGATTGATGCATTGATCAGCGCGGTCGATGACAAGATCAATTTCACTATGTTTCTTTCCTTGAATCAGGGACTTCCAATAACCAGCCCGCGAGCTGACTCCTCCAATTTTTAAAGCATCTTTAATTTTATGTACGTGCTTTAGGCAGAGACTTTCAAAGGCAAGCCCTGCCCAACTCAGCCATGCAGATGAACCTGACTGTTTCATCCAATAGTCATTATCATCCCCGCGTAAAATGCTGCTTTTGACTGGGTCGATCCAATGTAGATAAAAAAGACTATATTCATCGGATAAAGCATACTTAGCTGAGCGACTTTTCTTTCCTACCTCATTGATGATAGTAATAAAATCTGATTCTTCTAATTCTCTCAAGACTTTAGAGGAATGGCCGCCTTTGGGTAATTTAGCTTCTTTAACTAGCTCTGTCCGTTCCATCCCCTGTCTTTTATATGCCAAAGCTCGAATAAGCTCTATATGTGATGCAGGATGCTTGAATAGAGAGTGAAAGAGTTTATGAAACTCACCGATGAGAGGGGATTGAGGAGTAAAACAGAGCGATTGAATGCATTGTGCTGAAGAAGAGGCTGGTTTAAGAAAAGATAGATATTTAGGCACACCTCCCGTCACCATATAGATCTCGCATATTTGCTTACGTGTTAATATAATCCCCTTTGATTGGAGAAATTGTTCTACTTCAGATAAGGAAAATGGTTTTAGCCTTAAATGAGCGCTGAGTCTTCCATAAAGCCCTCCTTTATGGTTCAGGATTTCATTGATCATCCAGGACGCGGAAGAACCGCTAACGATCAAAAGAACTTGAGGCATGCGAGAGAAATGTCTATTCCAGTAATAATCTAGAGCAGATAGAAACCTAGATTTGGGTGAAGCGAGCCAAGGAAGTTCATCAAAAAATAAGACGATTTTTTGATCGTTTTTAATTTCAGCTATTGTATCTTTTAGGCGAAGAAATGCCTTTTCCCAATTTTTAGGAGGCTTGAGCTTCTCCTCTCTTTTAAAAAGACCGCAAAATTCGCGATGAAAACGAAGAAGTTGCTCTTTTGTTGTCGCTGTTGCAGAGCCTGTGACTTCAAAAAAAATGCCTTTGTCTCGAAAAAATTCAGTTACAAGATAAGTTTTTCCAATACGTCTTCTTCCATAGATAGCGAGGAATTCTGCTTGTTTTGACTCATAGAGTTTTTGTAGAATTTCGATCTCTTCTTGCCTTCCAATAATATTTTCCATAAATACCTCTTTCCTTAAGAATAAAGGAAGATATGGCGATTTTTCAAGCTAATTTGCGCCCTAAATGGAAAAAAATGTGAGATAAGGGAGTTTTTTTTCGTATAATCCGCCTTAATTCATATATGTGGAGGGCTTTTTCGCGAACAAGCTCTAAAAAAATTATTTCAAAAATGGCTCGGATGGCTTTTTTTAACGGCTCATGGCGGGCAATCTCTTCCAGGGGAACATGGAGCCGGTACGTCCAGTTGGTGGGGAGGATCTTACCGGGGATATTGATCCGCTCATCGGCGGGATGGGAGGAGAAATGATCTTCTCCCTAGAGAAGGCAAGGTAATAAGAGCTACAGGATCCATTTCATAAATTGTGATCATAGGTTATTTTCAACGCAAGTAAACGCAAAAAGAACGTGTAGCCCAGAATTGACGCATTTATTCACGACGCAAATAGATGAATTCTACCCCTTTGGAGGGGATAGGCTTGGGATAATCCCATTTTAGAATATCAACTTTAATTTTGTAAGATACTTCGAGTGAAACTTCATTTGCAATAGACGCTACATTTTCACGGTCTATATCGGAAATATCCCCGTCATAATAAAAAAACAGCGCGTTTCCACTGTCAAAAGTGATGGCCCTTAAATTGGGAGTTATAGTTCCAAGCAATCCCTTCATGATGCCTAATAAAATTAGAACTCGTGGTGAATAAGTTCCCTTTATGGCCTGCTCTAAAATTGAACGTTTTTCATCCTGTTCGACATCGTTTTCTTTTCTATGAAATATAGGAATTCCTGTATTGGGGATTGCCTTGGGAAAATCAATCCTAACAATTTTTGTTTCAAGGACATGCTCCCCAAACTTTGCAATTGTTTCTGTAGCAATCATTTCCGCTGATTCATGATCTTCTTCCGTTACCTTGCCATCAAAATAAAAGTAGAGATAGACGGTATTTTGATCCCAGTCGATATTAACCGAACGCAATTTGGGGGACACTTCACCTAATAAAGCATTAAAACCTGCCAGCAATGCATTACTCTTAAATTCCGAATATTTTTTACCTTTTGGGTTGGGCTGGAACAATGTGAGCTCCTTTTTTACCGTAGTGTATTATTGCCATTGTTGTAGGGGTTTTATTTCCGGAGGATTCTTCATAAAAATAGCCAATAACTTCGCCACAATCGACCCGTTCTCTAAAACCAGGGCTTCCAGGCTTACCAGCAACTTTTTGTCCTTTACCTGCCAATTGTTTGATTTTAGATTCAGGATTTGAATGAGTCCATTCACTCCGAGTAGGAATAAAATTATGTGATCCTCGAACATGCTTTCCTTGAGCCGCTGTATTAAA
>DASUCX010000162.1:0-4642 GCA_036275855.1 Rhabdochlamydiaceae bacterium | reverse complement strand
TCAAACTTTTGAGTTCATTTGTGTATAAATACAGAAAAACAATTCATCGAAAAGCTTGTTTGGTATAGATATAAGATGCTTATAGTCAACTATTTAATGATGGTGTCCGCCGCCGCCATGGTGGCCGCCACCGCCGCCATGATGATGTCCACCTCCACCGTGGTGCCCCTCATGGTGATGATCATGATGGTCATGATGGCGGCCATGGTAGTGGTAATGATACCAATCGTCATATTCCCATTCATTATCGAACCAAATCCCGTAATATAGACCCGGTCCGATCCAAATGTATTGGTTATCTTCATAGTAATCATCGTCACCTGCTTCAACTTCGACACCGATGCCGACCTGGGCAAGTTGTGGAGCAAGTTCTGGGGTAGGAGGGTTTTCATCGCTATAACCAGTTGAGTAAGAAAGAGTTAATAAGATAGTTAGGAGGAGTGGATTTTTCATGAGTCGCCTATCATTAAAAAACTTGAGCACCGAATTTAGTAATTAACACAGTGCGGATTTCATGTCGAATTTTGACATCATTTTCGTTTCACAAGAAACTGATTTCCTTTAAGCTTTTCTAGAAAATGAAAAAATTGTTCGTCTTTCTACTGGTTATGGGATCTTTACTGGCAGAGATGCAGAATCACTATATTTTGGGAACCTATGGCATGAACTCTGCAGTGAAACCGGAAAGGGGCTATACTTATGCCAATATCTATACCCTCTATAAAGCGAGGCAGCTCAATGATCAAAGCGGCCACCCTGTCAAATTGAAGGGTAAAAAATCATTGGAAGTCCAGTATCTGCAAAATATCTTTGGGTATTACTCATCAGCAAAACTTTTGGGAGCGGCCTATGGTCTCCAGATCAATGTGCCGTGTGAGACTTTTTCGTTAGATCAGGCAGAATTCCACCGGACATTGGAAGGAGCAGGAAAAAAGCTCAAGCTGGGAGATATCTATTTTGAACCTCTGAATTTTCGATGGAATTGGAGCAGGCTCTTTTTTTTCATCGCCTATGGGGCCTATGCTCCGACTGGTAAATATGCAACAAATTCCATGAAAAATACGGGACTTGGCAATTGGGGGCAGCTTTTTACCCTGGCCTCGACCTTGTATTTTGACCAGGGAAAATCGTGGTCTGGATCAGCGTATTGTACCTATGAAATTCATGAGAAAAAACGAGGGTCGAATTTCAAACCGGGCGATAACTTTTGTATTGATTGGGCGTTTGGAAAAACGTTTGATAAGGTGCTTACGATCGCCATTGCCGGCTATTACGAACGGCAGTGGAAGGTCGATAAGGGGAGTGATGTGCCAGCTCATGCAAAAGGAGTGAGAGACAAAGTGGTTGCTGTCGGGCCGGAACTCGATCTCTTTGTTCCCCAGATGAAAGGCCATTTTACAGCGCGCTATGAGTTTGAAGTGGAGGCACTCTCAAGAACTCAGGGCAGACGGATCACAGCCCTTGCTGCTTTTGCATTTTGAGCGGTTATTTTTTTCTTTTTCTCATAAAGATGAGTCCCGCCCCGATAATTACTAGAGCAACACCGGTATAAAGGCCGACGTTGACCTGCATATCATACGCGCTTGCATTGGCTTGCATCTCCGAGCCGATTTTCTTACCCACGTAGTTGCCCGACATTTGTTTCGACATGGTTTTGACTTGGGCTTTGGCATCTGAAATGACATGCATTGCATGCAGGGCATAAGCAATCAGGGCAATCCCTGCTAATGCTGCGATTGAGCCGACGGTGCGCTTGTAATTCATTGGGTCTCCATTTAATGCCTGTATAGAAAATGGGGGATAGTTTGTAAACTTTTTATTTTGGATTAAACGCTTTTACTATTTAAGTCGGATCGGCATAATACGGCTTATGTTTACGAAGAATGTTCCTATACATTCCGCTCAGTGCCAGTGCAGCCTAAAGCAGGCTGTCCTTCTTTCGCTTTCTCTTTGTGCTTTCCAAGCACAATAAACATTTAATTCTTACATCCATCAGTGACTTCAAAGAATAAATAACAAAGGGAAAATTTTATGCATTCGTTAAGTTCAAAACCACGTGCGATCGCATGGATGGTATGGATTATTGCCTCGGTGTTTTATGCCTATCAGTATATTTTACGTGTCATGCCCAACATTATGTTGGATGACATTATGCAGCAGTTCCAGATTGGAGCCGCGACTTTTGGTCAATTTTCAGGTGTTTACTATATCGGCTATTCGGCGATGCACTTGCCGATCGGTATCATGCTGGATCGTTTTGGCCCCAGAAAGACGATGACAGGCTGTATTTTGCTGACGGTGATTGGGTTGCTTCCTTTGATTTTTGCCAAACACTGGGCTTATCCGATTATTGGCAGAGTGTTGATCGGAATGGGCTCTTCCGGGGCGATTCTAGGCGTATTCAAGATCATCCGCATGACGTTTAGTGAGAAACGGTTTCCCCGCATGTTGAGTTTTTCAGTAACGATTGGTTTGATCGGAGCGATTTATGGGGGAGGTCCGGTGAGCTTTATGCGTCAGGCATGGGGTTATGATACGGTTGTCCAAATTTTGGCATTGTTGGGCATCATTTTAGCTTGTGTGACGTATTGGATTGTGCCAGGGGTGAAAAGTCCAGCAGAGACCACGGTTGTATCGGATATCAAAGCGGTACTTGGCAATAGGCGTGTCATCTGGTCGTGCATTTTTGCCGGCCTCATGGTAGGGCCTTTAGAAGGTTTTGCCGACGTCTGGAGTACGGTTTTTTTGAAAAATGTTTATGGAATGGAGGCAGCGCTGGCGGCAAGCTTGCCGTCGATGATGTTCATCGGGATGTGCTTTGGGGGCCCCGTTTTAAGCTTCATTGCAGATAAGGTCGGAAGCTATCTAGCAACGATCATAGGAGCGGGAATTGCGATGGCAGCAGGATTTTTTGCGCTGCTCCTATTGCCGTTAACATCAAGTGCGCTCAGCTTCAGCTTCATTGTGGTCGGGATTTGCTGCGCCTATCAGATTTTGGCGATCTACAAAGCATCGACTTATGTGCCGCAGCAGATTGCAGGATTGACCACCGCCGTTGCCAATATGATCATCATGACATTCGGTTATGCTTTTCATTCGGTAATCGGTGCCATTGTCAATGGTTTCGGGGGCGCTAGCAATTCTGAGGCGCTTGTATACGGAGTGACGGTCATTCCGATTGCACTTTGCTTAGGAATCGCAGGATTTATCTGGATTCTTGTTCAGGAGAGGAAGCAGGTGTTGGAATAATTTTTTTTAAGGGTGGTTGCAAAACTCGCTTTGGACACAAATCTAAGTTTTGCAACGACTCTCTATCTTTGCCCTCTTTGAGAGAAATACCCCCGCAGGTTCCCTAAGAACATTAAAGCTTGCGCAGTTATTAAAGTGAAGCTAGGGCTCCGCCAACACATGGGGTTAATACGTTTTTGAAATAAAAAGGAGGCAGTGGTAAAAAACGGAAAGTTTGGGGCGTTTTCTTTTGCCTCTGACCCTCGTAGATAGGTTCTGCTGGTAATAATATCAATCACATTATACCGGCGTGGTCGGCGTGATTCAGCCAATTTCATCACATGGTTATTGAACTCTTTCGTGATCCGCTGGTAATCTTCGATGAGCACCTCAAAGCTGGGTAGGTTGGCCATATCTATCGATTTATTCGATAAAGGGATGTCCTGGGCTGTAGTTGTTTTGGTGGTGCTAGATGTGGGGGGTACGGCTCCGGTCATAGTGAGCTCCTAATTTTGTTTTTGATCAGCTTTTATAATTAAAACCAGTCGAAAGTATAAGTGTGGTATTGCTTTCTATCTATGCAAATGATTTTTTTGCGCTTTTGGCGCAAAAAATTTATTTGATTCTATTATAATTTTTTTAGACAAAGCAGACCGCTTTGTGTAAAGTGGGAAAGATGAATAAAAAATATAAGATCATCTTTTCCGCTTTGCTTATTCTCGTTGTGAGTGCTTTGAGTTTTTTGGTTCTCGATACCAACCAAATGGAGGTTCTTAATCCTAAAGGCACGATTGCTCTGAAAGAGTATAAGCTGATTGTTTTCTGCACCTGGATGATGTTGATTGTCGTCGTGCCTGTTTTGATCATCACAGTTGTCTTTGCGTGGAAGTACCGGTCGGATAATCCAAAGTCAAAATATAAGCCGAATGAACATCAAAATCACCTGGGTGAAATCATTTGGTGGGGCGTTCCTTTTGTGATCATCATCATTCTGGGAGTTGTCACCTGGAAAGGATGCATCGAGCTGGATCCGTTTACTCCATTGGAATCGAGTAAAAAACCGTTAAAAATTCAAGTGGTTGCTCTACAATGGAAATGGTTGTTTATCTATCCCGAACACGAGATTGCAACGATTAATTTTGTTCAATTTCCTGAGCAGACTCCGATCAATTTTGAGATTACCGCAGACGCTCCAATGAATTCATTTTGGATCCCTCAGCTCGGAGGACAGATTTATGCCATGCCCGGGATGGTGGCCAAACTTCATTTAATCGCAGATGAAGAGGGGAGTTATCGGGGATCATCGGCAAACCTGAGCGGAAAAGGATTTTCTGGGATGAAATTTGTCGCTAAATCGAGTAGTGAAGCTGACTTTAACGCCTGGGTTGAGAATGTGAAACAGTCAAACCCGCTC
>DASUCX010000161.1:0-3639 GCA_036275855.1 Rhabdochlamydiaceae bacterium | reverse complement strand
GCCTATAGTTTATATGATTTTTTTGTTGCAAAATTTTAATTTGTCCAAAGAGTAGACTTTCCGCATACTCGACTTATTCGAAAATAAATGCCCTTGCAGGGACTGGTTTGTTTAAGAGTATGAGTATAGGGAGAAAACAAGATCAGCAGGATCGCAAGCGGCAGGATGCGCAAGATGAGAGTGCATTTTTGATGTGGACTTTACTTTTCTACTAAATCTCTAGGCCAAGCAAATACAGCTAGCTTTACGATCGATTAACCGCGGAAACTTTCGCTGCGGTCCCATCCCCATTCTTATTCATGACAGAGCGCTAGATACTCCAGTTGATCTTCCAATACCAATGGTAGTTGTGCTGTTTATGCGAATCATTCAGCGGGAAGCCGAAGTCAAAGCTGGCATCCAGATGCCAAGGTCCATAGATACGGACTCCTAAACCTGCAGAGGTCATACTCGTGTAGCCTTTGTGCAGGGGGAACTCATCCGACTTGAGCATCACGAGGCCGTTGTCGACGAAGGCGACAAATTGCAAGTAGTCTTTTAGTCTCCTGTGTTTTGAGCCAAATATTTTAACATTTTTCCCAGGAGGGGGGATGCGCAATTCGAAGTTCGCATAGTAGCCACTATCACCCAGAGCTGCCGCAAGAGGATAGCCGCGCACGGTGTCCATACCACCGATATAGAATTGCTCGGGAACAGGCAGTTTATTAAAGGAGAATTGTCCTGAGAAGTTAAGGATCCAGAAGAAATCCTTTAGAAATTCTTGCATCCGTCGAAAGTCAAGGTTAATAATCGAAAATGTTCCGCCGGCTCCTTTTCGGCTGCAGTCGTCATCGATAGGGGCAGAGCCATCCATGATATTAGGAATGCCTTGATGATAGACGAGATCGATAAAATTATTTCCTCTCCAGCCGTCGCCAAAACCAAAGTCCATCCCAAGGGATGCGACGCGCAGTCGATCGTCAGCTGTTGTTTGCTCGAGAACAAAGTCTTTTACGTTTTTATATTCTAAGGTACCGTAGATATCAGAAGAAATACCTCGGTTTCGGACGATCGCGTAGGCGACTTTTCCGCCGGCAATTTGAGAGGTACTGCGGATACGGAGGCGGTGGAAATCCTCAAAATTACGACGGCTCTTTGCCCTCGTATACATATAGGAGAGCTCGCCGCTCCAGCCGGAGCGAGAGATCGGAAAGTTATATCTCAGATCAGTAAACGTTAATGATTTCACAGGAGATCCGACAACTTCAGCGACGGAAAGCGTTGCACCTTCGAGAAGACAATTGCCGTAATCGATTCGAAGGCCAGTACGCTGCGAGGTATTAAAACGGACGCCGTAATCGTTGGTGTTAAAATAAGCATGGACAGGACGGCTGTCTTTGACTTTTAAAATCACATCGGCCCTGCCTGGCTTAGACCCTTTTTCAAAAACAGCTCCGACAGAGAGGTCTGTATTCTCGTTGATCAGCATGAGCGATCTCAAGAAATCGTCGTAGTTGAGCGGCTTTTCGATGTATTTATTAAAGTATGACAGGATGAACTGTTCGGTATAATGTTTATTGCCAGAGACCGTGATCTTACCGACTTTTCCTTCCAAGACTTCGATGATCAGTGTGCGGTTTCTGATATCTTGAACAGGTGGATAAGCGCGGGCAAGAATATACCCTTGTTCCACATAGTAAGCTCTGATCTTAGCGCAGAGCTCACTAATGTCTGACATCGTCAGCTCAGTGTTTTCATAGTTAGCCAAAACCCGGTCGAGCTTGCGAGAGCTTAATGCAGGATCGCCGACAACTTCGATTCTCTCAACATAGACTGAATGAAGACCGCCCAATTTAAGCTGCTCATGGGGAATGTCAATTTCAATGAAGGGAATTTCCCTCTTAGGAGGGAGTGGCTTCGCATCGTATTCCTTCTCAATGGTCCTGTCTAAGACCCCCGCATTGCTAGAAGGTGGATTGTTATGAGTGGTCGTATGAGCATAGCCTTGGATGGAGAGGAGAGACGTGCCTAATATTATGAATTTATTTTTCGCGGATGGTATTATATTTTTTTTGCGCAGCACAAACATACCACCACGACATAACACTAAGTTAACTTTTTGGAAAAGAAAAAACTTTCAGATCAGCAGCAGCAAGTGAACCCAGCCGTTAGAAGCTGTATTAAGGGCCGGGTTTTCGGCGCTGTTAGGATAAATTCTAGAAAGCAATTTATTTTTTTGTGAACTGAAATACTTTTAGATCATCTGCTGCAAACGTGTTGGGAAAGATGGCGCGGGCTTCTGTTTCAAATGGCTGCAGGTCTTGATAACGGGCGGAGAAATGCGTAAGGATCAGTTCCTTGGCCTGCGCTTTTTTAGCAATCTCTGCGGCTTGTTTCGCTGTCATGTGGTGGTATTGCTTGGCCAAATGTCGATGTTCATCGAGATAGGTGCTCTCGCACAAAAAGAGGGAGGCCTCTTTCGCGGCATCAATGGCGCCTTGGCAAGGCAGCGTATCGATCACAATAGTGAAGACATCGCCGCGGCGCATATGGCTCACCTGATCTAGGGTAATGATTTTTCCGCCGACCGAGATTTTTTTCTCTTTTTCGATCTGCCGGACCATTTCTCCACGCACCCCTTTTTCTTCGAGCTTTTGCTGATCGAATTTGATGGTGTCTTTCTCTTTGATTCTCCACGCAAAATTCTCCACGCCATGATCAAGAACAAACGCTTCGATGCGGAATTTCTCATCTTCTTCCACGAGTCCAGGTTTTTGGACAGGATGAGGAATAACTTGAATGTTTTCATGGTACATCGTTCCGTAGCGGAGTCTATCGAAGTAAATTTGCCCGCTCGCAGGATAATAACAGTGGATCGGATGGGTCACCTTATCAAGATTAAGCCGCATGAGCATTGAGCCAAGGCCTAAACAATGGTCACCATGGAAGTGGCTGACAAAGATGCGCGTGACACATGTCGGTGCGACATTGGCAAAAATAAACTGCCGCTGCGTCCCTTCTCCGGGATCAAAGAGGAGCCCCTCGTCATTCCAGCGTAAAAGATAGGCGCCGTGATTTCGTTTGCGGGTTGGCTGCTGGCTCGAACATCCTAATATTGTAAGGTCTCTAACGCTCATTTAATGCTCCGGCTGAAAAAAGAAAAACGGGCAAGCACGACTCCCGTCAAACCGCCGATAATATGGGCAGTGTTGGCGATATTCGCATAAAGCTCTGTGACATGGAAAAAATCGAGCCCCAGCGACACCATTTCCAAGACAAGCAGGATTGCAACGTAGATGACGAGAAAGCGAACCACTGTTGGGTGGAGAGGATATCCTTCCCAAGGCGCCTTTTTTTGACGCTTCCAAATAAAACCGACCATGCCCATCACAATGCCCGAATATCCTAAAAATTCAGGCCCGCTCATGAGATATTGGAAAACGTTGGAAACGACACCAATGATCAACGATAGAATCAGATACCGGAATATTCCGACACGCTGTTCGATTTGCCTTCCTAGCAACCAAAGCCAGGCCATATTGAACAAAATATGAATCCAATTGGCATGCAGCAGAACCGGAGAATAAAGGCGCCACACCTGCCCCTGGCGAATATTGCCAAAAAGCGAGCCAGGAGGGAGGTCTTCATAATCTTTCCAAC
>DASUCX010000160.1:0-3562 GCA_036275855.1 Rhabdochlamydiaceae bacterium | reverse complement strand
AAACACTCGTGATTGAACTCGAAAAGCCCAATAAAAATTTCTTAAATATCCTCATCAACTCTGTCTTTGCGCCCGTTCACAAGAGCATGCGGTACGATCGACTTGATTATAACCACCTCGTCACCTGTGGCCCGTTTCAGTTAAATAAATATGCGTTTAAGGATCAGATCATCCTCCATAAAAATCGTCATTATTGGAATGCGTCCCAGGTGCAACTGGATGAACTCGACTATTTGATTATTAAAGATCAAACGACTGCTCTTTTGATGTTTGAAAAAAAAGAGGTCGACTGGCTTGGAGAGCCTTTTATCAAAATCCCTTCGGACGCCATTGTTGACCTACGCGCTAAAGGAGTGCTCCACTCTGTCCAAGGCGCCGGCACCCATTGGCTCTTCTTTAATACGAAGAAATTCCCCTACAACAATGCAAATATCCGAAAAGCACTCTCTTTAGCGATAGATCGCGAGAGAATCATCACGGATGTGATGCATTATGAAAACTCTCCTGCTCCACTCGGTCTGATCCCTAAGATCTTGAAAAAAGAAAAGTGGCATCCTTGGTTTAAGGACAACGATGTCATCCTTGCCAAAGAATGTTTCGCTAAAGGGCTGAAAGAGCTTGAGCTCACCGCTCAGAACTTTCCCACCCTGACCATCCATTTTGCAGCAAACGCCTTCTGGTCGAGCATTCTCCAAGCCATCCAGCAAATGTGGGTTGAGAATTTAGGCATCCGTGTCAATAATGAAGAGTCCGACCCGGCGCTTTTTTTTCATAAATATTCACATCAAGACTTTGATATTGCCCGGATGGGCTGGATCATCCAATACGACGACCTCGTCAATATGCTTGAAATTTTCAAGCACAAGAATATCCAACCGAATTTCACTGGCTGGGAAAACCCCGAGTACATCCGTCACACCGAGGCCATCGCCTCATGTTCTGAATCTGAACGATGGAAACATATCGAAGCCGCAGAAAAGATCTTCTTCGATGAACTCCCCTCCATCCCGCTGATCGAGACAACGGCGCTCTATCTAGAGCAGCCCTATGTCAAGGGAGTCCATCTCAACTACCTGTTCCAAATCGACTTCCGCTGGGCTTCTCTGGAAAACGTGCTGCCAGCAGGGCAACTTCACCCGCATTAAAAGAAGATCGGACAAAAGGTCCTGAATACATCTGCTGGATTCCCAAGCTGTACCCATACTCTTCGTACCGTTTAAATTGCTCTGGTGTGACGAACGATTTGACCATCAATTTCCGCCGATCCGCCTGCAAATAGTGGCCAATCGTCACGATATCGCAACCCGCTGTTTTAAGATCCTGCAATGTCTCCAACACCTGATCCTCCGTCTCGCCAAGCCCAACCATAAGACCCGATTTGACAAACGATGATTTGCCGGATTCTTTGGCGTATTTTAGGACAGAAAGCGTTCTATCATAGGTCGCTTTATGCCGAACACGAGGCGTCATTGCCCTGACTGTTTCAACATTATGATTAAAAACTTCGGGCTTTTCATTCAGAACTAAATCCATCGCTGAAAAATTGCCATTGAAATCCGACGTAAGCACTTCGATGGTGCAGCCTCGATTTTTTTCTCTCACCAACCGAATAATTTCAGCCATATGGGCCGCTCCTCCATCAGCAAGATCGTCCCTAGCCACCATCGTAATCACAACATGTTTCAGCCCCAATTCTCCAACCGATAACGCAATTCTCTCCGGTTCATCTTTCTCAGGCGGCAGCGGCTCTTTCGTAAAATCGATATCGCAAAAGCCACAGTTGCGCGTGCAAGCACTCCCCAGCGCTAAAAAAGTAGCCGTCTTATGCGAATAACAATGCAATCGATTGGGGCATTTGGCTTCTTCGCAAACGGTGTTCAGCCGATATTTTTTAACAATCGCATCGGTTTGGAAAAGAGTTCCTCCCCGAGGAATCTGCCGATGCAGCCAAGAAGGAAATCGTCCATGACCTGGGTCTGGATTTTCAGGCAGTTTATTTAAGACTCTCAATTTTACGGCAGGACGTGAGTCGAAAACATCTTCATCGGTCATTATACCCTCTTAGGCGGCATATGGAGCGGCGTCTCCATAGCCATCAGTGTCGCCTCATGCACCGCTTCCGGAAGCGTTGGGTGGGCATGGATCGTATCGGCCACACACTCTGCTGTCAATTCATTAGCAATCGCCAGCGTCATCTCTGCGATCAACGATGCAGCCTCATAACCAACCACTTGTGCTCCCAAAATCTGTCCTGTTTTCTTATCAATTACGACCTCTGCAAAACCGTCCGTGTCCATGGTGGCAATCGATTTTCCGAGCACCTGGAAGGGAAATTTTCCCGTTCCGACTGTATATCCTTTTTCGATCGCTTCTTCTTTCGTCATGCCAACCATCGCAATTTCCGGCGAGGTAAAGATCACCGCAGGCACAGCGTTATAATGCATGGCAGCGTCTCCGCCTGTTGCATTGATCGCAGCGATAATCCCTTGGTGGGCAGCCACGTGCGCCAGCATTAATTTTCCTGTCACATCACCCACAGCATAGATCCCAGGAACATTCGTTTCCATTTTATCGTTCACAGGGATCACTCCGCGATCTGAAATAATCACTCCCGCATTTTGTAGCCCCAGTCCCTGAGAAACGACTTTTCTTCCAATGGAAACAAGCACCGTATCAGCTTCAATCGGAGTTTTATCTTTCAAACGAATTGACAACCCTTTCGCTGTTTTATCAATCCCTTCAACCATCACGCCTGTCTGAACATCGATCCCTTTTTTCTTAAACGCTGCCGTTAGCGTATCGGAAATGGCTTTCCCTTGCAGTGAGACAATCATCGGCAGCGCTTCTAACAAAATCACCTTCACGCCAAGCTCTGCATACAAAGAGGCGAATTCGCATCCAATGTAACCTCCGCCAATAATTGCCAGCGTTTCTGGCAGCGTTGTCATCTCAAGGATCGTCGTGGAGTTGTAGATTTTTTGCGCTGCATCGCAGGGAAACGCCTTCACATCCATCGGCTCAGATCCCGAAGCGATAATAATATTTTCTCCCTGTACCATCACACTTTCTTGCCCTTTGACTTTAAGCTCTTTGGGACCTGTGAATTCGGCAGCTCCCCGAAGAATGGTGATCCCATTGGACCGGATCAATCCCTCTAGTCCCTTCCGAATTTTAGCAATGACCCCATCTTTCCTTTCTTTCATTTTCGCATAATCAATCGAAACCGATCCGACAGTAATACCAAAATCAGCGGCAGACTTAACTTTTTCAAGCACATGCGCGTGGGCAATCATTGTTTTAGTCGGGATACAACCCACGTTGAGGCACGTTCCTCCAAGATCGCCTTTTTCAACTAGGGCCACTTTTTTTCCCAGCTGCGCTGCTTTTATCGCTGCAACATAGCCGCCTGTCCCTGCGCCAATGACGATCAAATCGCAATATTGTTTTTCGGCCATCTTTGATCCTTTTTGGTTGATTCTAGCAAAGAATGAGGTAAAAAAACATCGAAAGTTGTACGATGAAAAGAACCTATCCCAATAATAAGTTTCAGTCGATTTTCGGG
>DASUCX010000159.1:0-17920 GCA_036275855.1 Rhabdochlamydiaceae bacterium | reverse complement strand
CGATCCAGGCGCAACATATTCTGATATCGACAGTTCAAAAACACGTTTTCATTCAAGCGATCGATGACAGCCTTTTGATTGCGGGACTCATCACATTTTTTAGCATCATTCCGCTTTTTTTCCTCACTAAGAAGGGTTTCCAGCCATTATAATCCCCGTCTATGGAATTTACCTCTGCTGAGCTAAAAAAAGCGGCTCAAGCCCTTTCCGAAAGATATCGGACTGGGGAGACGCCCTATCTCCGCTCGCCTCAAGATCGGTACGCCTATCTGTTGACGCGCTATCCCGCAACTAAAGCGGCTTTACATCGCGTTTTTCAAGAGATCCGTTCGATTCCAATATCGACGATGCTCGATATTGGAGCGGGTCCTGGAACATCATGGGAAGTCGCTTGTGAAACATGGGAAAACTTAAAGGCGACGTTGATGGAACGAGACCGGGATTTTGTCGAGATCGGCTCTAAAAGAACTCCAAGAGATCGTGTCCACTGGGTGACTGGAGACGTCTCCAAGCACTCCTCTTTTGAACGATATGATTTAGTGCTTTTTTCTTACTCTTGGGGCGAAATCTTAGATTTGGCTTTACTTGAGCGGGCATGGCAGGCGGCTGGCAAATTTCTAGTCATTATCGAGCCTGGGACGCCCCGCGGGTATCAGAATATGTTGAAGGCGCGGGATTTTTGCATTTCGAAAAAAGCATCCGTCTTTGCACCATGTCCGCATTCAAAGGGTTGCCCATGGCAAAACACAGCAGAGTGGTGTCATTTTGGAGTTCGTTTGCAGCGGTCCGATGAGCATCGTCTAGCTAAAGAAGGGGCGCTCGGATTCGAGGACGAAAAATATTCTTATGTGATTTTGAGCAAGGAGCCTCGGGAGGTGAATTTTTCCAGGCTGTTAAAAGATCCTTTGAGACGAAAAGGGCATACGGTCGTGACGGTATGTTCAAAAAACGGCATAGAACAAAAAACCGTCACTAAAAAGGACAAAGAGTTTTATAAAAGGATTAATAAACTTAAATGGGGAGATGCAATTACCAACTCCATTTAATATGGAGATAAAAATCTCTATTACGACTGATAAGATACCCAATTGTTGTTAAGGTATCGTAAACAAGTGGCATCGTGCGTCCAACCAGCTGGGCAAAACCCAAAAGTTGCGCCTTCCCAGGTTCTATGTGAGGAAAGGCTGCAAAGGCAACTACAACAAAAGCAAATTTAATGGCGATTCGCGCAATTTGAGCAATACTATCCAACAGTTTGTAGATGGGTGATTTTGAATCAATTCTTTGACAGATTGCCTTGCAAACAAGCGGCACTGGAAGGAGTAAGACGGCTTTTACGATTTTTAAATTGATAGACTCTTGGGGTCTCCGTACAAAAACTAGAGCAGCCCCTAACAAATAGTGAGAAATATCAAGGCATTGATGGATGGCCCTTCCAGGGAATGAGTCATCAGAAAAAACAGGCATGAATTTATTTTTTAAACACAGTCGAAATGCTCCTTCGGCTACCCAAAGAGAAGCGGCGCAACTTGACAGAGTGTTGAAAGACGGCGCAGGGATGGAACTTAAGCTCATATTGGGCTCCTTTATGGTATAGGTATTTTCTTTCGGTCTCGGAGAGCAAAGACGGCCCGGCTTGCCAGGATAAAAAGAGGACTTAACAGGACGGTGGCCAGCGGTGTTAAGGTAAGGACGCATCCGGCAATGAGCGGTCCGCCAATCTTAGCAAAAGCTTGGATGGACTGGTGAAGCCCCATGATTTTGCCATTATTGTGCGAAGAGGCGTAGTCGGAGACAAGGGCTGTGAGAGAAGGGGTCAGCGCTCCATAGGCGACGGTAAAGAGAGGGACGATCAGGCAAGCAGCCCAGTAGCTTTTAGCAAAAGAGAGGACAAAGATCGATAAGGCCAAAAAGGTGATGAAGCGGTGAAAGAATTTTTCTGATTTGGAAAAGCGGTGGAGCCAGGCGATAAAAATGAGTTGAGAAATGGTAAACCAAAGGCCGTATTGCGAGTAGACATTAAAGACCTGGGTTTCGGAGCATTGGATTCCTTCGATCAAAAACACCTGGAATGTCTTGATGAAAAAATACCATCCAAAAAAGATCAAAAATTCAGCAAAAAGGAGCACCTTGACTTCACGGCCGCACTGAAAGAGGTCTTTCCAGAAGATTTGTGTCGGTTTTGCCGAAATCATTTTATCTTCATCTGGGGTCCAGAAAAAATAGATCAGTAAAAAGTTAATGAAAGAAAAGATAGCGCAGGAGAGGAAGAGATAAAAACAGGCATCGAAAACATGGGAAGAAAACGCAACGATTTTCCCTGCAACAAACGGGCCTAAAATAAAACCGATCCCGAGCATTAAATGGGAAACGGCGAAGAATTTAGATCTTTTTTCGTTTACACTGACATCGGAGATAATGGCATTCGTGGTCGAAAGATTCACTCCCATCAGTCCGGCGATAAAATTTCCCAAAAAAAGATAAAGAATGGAGGTTGTTAAAATGCCGATGCCGCATAGAAGATATCCGACCGTGTTGCCGATATAGGAATAGAGGAGAATGCCGCGCCTTCCAATTTTATCAGAGAGATGGCCAAGGAGTGGAGCGGCAATGACCTGAGCGATCGGATAGGTGGTTGATAAAATGCCGAGGAGGATATAGCGGAGATTAGGGGAAAAGGAGGAAGAAAAAAAACTATGTGGTGTCGAGAGGAAAAAGAGAGGAAGAAAAGCGATCACCGCCGAAAAGGAAAAAAAGTCGAGAAAAAGGACCGAAAAAATTAAGCTGAGCTTCTTAGCCATCGTCCTTATTATAAAGCAACGCAGTGATAAAGAATATGCTTCCGTCTAAAATAAGACCTTTACTCCCTTACGCCATTGTTGTTTTTCTTGGCTATGTCGGTTTTTCTTTACCGCTTCCGGTGCTTCCAGAGATCTTTTTACATGCCGAAAGATCGATTTTACCTGCCTCGACATCGATTCAATTAAAAACTATTTTACTGGGGATTGTTTTAGCCGCTTACCCCTTTGGCCAGCTGCTCGGTTCCCCCCTGCTAGGGATCTTCTCCGACAAATGGGGCAGAAAAAAAGTGATTATCTATTCACTTGCAAGTACGGCACTCGGTTATGTCATCACAGCGGTTGCGATGAATGCCCATTCTGTGGCGGGAGTCTTCGGAGGACTTTTCCTTTGCGGATTCTCTGAGGGGAATGTCACCATTGCACAAGCCGTCATCGGAGATATTGCCGGCAAAGATGAAAAAGTTGCCCATTTTGGGTGGATCAATTTCTTTTCCTGCACGGCATTTATTGTGGGACCACTCCTCGGCGGATGGCTGGCCGATCCGGCAAACAATAAATTCTTTACGTTTTCGACGCCGTTTTGGTTGGGCTCTTTGATGTCGGTTGCCGCGATCGTCATTATTTGGAAGTTTTCACAAGAGACGAAGACGCATGCCGATCATGGGATTGGTTTTTTCCAAGGGATGAAAATGAATTTGGCAAATCGACATTTGCAAAAGTTCTACATGGCGATTTTCTTTCTCTACTTTGGGCTTTATGCATTTTGGAATTGCATCGGAATTTATCTGCAGCGGTATTTTGATTTTTCGACGACAAACATCGCTTATGTCATGGCTTATGATTCCTTCTTTTTCGCTGTTGGTCTATTATTTATCGTGCAGAATCTTGCAAAAAAGATGAAGCCGTTTACTGCAACAGGCTGGGCATCGATACTCCTTGCTTTGATGTTGGTGATCTTGGTGTTTCCTAATTCTCCATCGGGGCTTCTCTGGACAATTCCTCCGATTGGAATTTTGATTTCCATTTTAATGACGAACGGTGCTGTCATGGTTTCCGATGCAGCCGATGACAGGATGCAGGGGCAAGCGCTCGGCACGATGCAATCGATTCAGGTCTTAGCGGGAATGTTTGTAGGTTTGATTGGTGGTTTATTGGGGGCTTTAAAGCCGGGTCTGCCGCTGATTGCTGGAGCCGTCATGTCGGCAGTATGTGGATATTTACTTATAAGAGGGAAAAAACATGTTTAAGGGTTCTGCTGTTGCTGTGATCACTCCATTTACGCAAGAGGGAGAGGTCGATTATGTAGCGTTTAAAGGGTTAATCGATTGGCATGTCTCCGAAGGAGCTAATGCGATTGTCTGCTGCGGAACCACCGGAGAAGCTCCGACACTTTCTTTTGAAGAACAGCTCCAGCTTTTTAAAATTGCTGTCGATGTTTCGAATAAAAGAGTCCCGATTATTGCCGGGACCGGCACTTATGACACGCGTAAAACCGTTGAAAGAACCAAAAAAGCCAAAGAACTCGGCGTCGATGGATGCTTAGTGATTGTTCCGTATTACAGTCGGCCGACTCCCGAGGGATGCATAGCACATTACACAGAAGTTAACAAAATCGGGCTTCCGATGATTATTTATCATAATCCGGGAAGAACCGGTATTCGATTATCGGCCAAGGTATTAGTTGAAATTTCTCAATTATCATCGGTGTTTGCGATTAAAGAAGCCTCCGGCGGATTGGAGCTGATCCAAGAAATTCGTCAGACTTCTGATATTCCTATTTTTTCCGGTGATGACACGCTGGCCTTCGACATGATGAAGCTGGGCGCAATCGGAGTGATCTCGATTGTTGCCAACGTGATTCCTCGAGGGTGGAAAGAGATGACGCAGAGTTTTCTACAAGGAAATTTGGAACATGCAAGGGAGCTCAATACCCTCTATGCTCCGCTCGTTCAAGCGATGGTCCTAGAGACCAATCCGCAATGTGTCAAATACGGTGTCAGCTTGCTCGGCAAATGCCAGCCTGTGCTGAGGCTTCCGCTATTACAGCCACGCGAGAGCAGCAAGTTGCTAATCTTGCGAGCGCTGTCTCAGCATGCTGCTTTAGTCAATTTGAAGTTCCTTGGGTATAACAATGAAAACGGCATATGGTCGGTGATCAGGCCAAAATAAAAAGGGCAGATCCCAAAGGATCTGCCCAACTTTACTTTGATTCAACTATTGATTTGCTTCTTGAACAGGTCTTTGGAGATAGCCTGCGCCCATTGCCGCGCCATATATGCCTAATCCAGCAACAGGAAGTGCGAGAGGAGCAAAGCGTGTTGCAACGGCGCTACCAATACCAAGAGTCATACCACTATAGAAGCCTTTGGTAAAATAGCAGTCGAAGATGAATCCAACAAGAAATTGGATAATTCCAAGTTTGAGTGCTTTATCATCTGCCACTAAAGCAAAACGTGAAGTGGGCATGAACTTGTAAGCAGCAACACTAACACCAACACCAACTAACATTCCGAACACACTAGCATATTTTTCATGTCTTGCCTTTGCAGCATCGGACTCTTCTTTTGCTGTTGTTGTTTTTACAGGGGCAAAGCGAGCAAAGCCCATTAATGCGAATTTCTTAACAAGCCAAGCAACAGCTGTGCAGCCGCCGACAACACCAGCGCAAACTAATGTATTGAATCCAAAAGCTTTCAGATCAGAACCAGAAATACCTCCAAGTGCCATAAAATCTCCTGTGGTTGATTTAAAATTTTCTCTAGTTTATGAAAAATTGTTTTTTAATCCAATACTTTTATGAGAAGAAGGCAAAATTTGATGTGGAAATATGAGGTTCGCAATCTTTGAGTTGGCTTAATAAAAAGTTCGTGAGAAAAGAACAAAAAGGCCACGCTCTCATTAAATAGACCTGTTGCGTAACACAGGGTTCGTCGATTTTTGGGATTATTTTGGCCTATTTTCGATTTTTTTCGCGGGGGGTCATATGCGAGTTGATATGACCCTCGCGAAAAAATGAAGAATAGGCTCAAAAGAACCCGAAAATTGACAGAATCTGAGCTACGCAGGGGGTCTAATGAGAATACGTTGACTTAGTGCGCCCAAAAGATTTTGAATTTCGACTTTTTTTCGCGGGGGTAATATCAACTCGCTTATATGACCCCCGCGAAAAAAATCGAAAATAGGCCAAAATAATCCCGAACATCGACGAACCCTGAGTTACGCAAGAGGTTTATAGTTTACTCCGTCTTGATTTGGACCCAAGCATCGCGGATCTTTTCTTGGGAAGTGAGAAGACGGGCGAAGTGGAGGGGACGGAGTTCAGGGGAGGACATTGTCATGAGCTCGCGGGCATCGGGAGTTAGATCGAGGTCGTCCATAACATCAATGGTCGATGGGAAAATTCCGAAGGTATTGTAATGGGTTTTCATGGAATCGCGGGTGAATAGGAAGTTAATGAGCTGATAAGTCAGGTCTTGTTTTGTGCTGGTCTCGGGAATGCAGAAGTTCTCGATGGTGACAAAGGTTCCTTCTTTAGGAATGACATAGCCGACAAAGGGGAATTTTCGCATGGTTCTCCAGATATAGGAACTGGAGGTGACAGCTAATGCGCTGTTTTTAGTGGCGAGGAAGTAATCAGCACGGAAGTCGGCATAAGCGTTGACGTACTGTTTTTGAGTGATCAGGAGCTGGGTGATGTCTTTGAGCTGATGATCAGTGATTGTTGGGATGGGGCCATTGAGGTAGAAGGAAGCGAGTGTGAGAGTTTGGATCGGATCATTCGACATGGTGATCTTATAGTCGATGACACTGGGGTCGAAGATCATGCCCCAGCTAGGGTAAAGCGGTTTGCCCTGGAAGAACTCTTTGTCAATGCCGAGAACATACAGCTCCCATTCAAACGGAACGGAATAAAGGTTGCCCGGATCAAAGAAAAGGTCGAGAAGATGGGGGTTGAGATTATTGAGAAAGTTCAGTTTGGATTTATCGAGTTTTTTGAGGAGATTTTCTTTGCGGAGGATTTCGACAGAGTAATCGGAAGGGATGACTAGATCGTATCCTTCGCCGCCGGTGGCTTTGAGCTTAATGATCATCTCTTCATTGGAGGCATAGAAGTTGAGGTTGACTTTGATGCCGGTTTTTTTCTCAAATTCTGCAACCACGGAGTCGTCTAAAATATCTCCCCAGGCAAAAACGTTGATGCTTTTCTTTTCTCGAAAAAAGAGATTTTTAGGCCAGTAGAGGATGCTAAAGATCAGGCCGATCCAGAAAAAAACAACCAGCGAGCGGTTAATATAGTGCCTTAGCTTCATCAGAAAATTTTACTCCGGCTGCTAAGTTGAAAATAGACAAGCGCCATCAGGCTGCTCATAAAAAGGAGCAGCGCAGAAAGCGCGTTCACCACAGGAGAAATTCCTGAGCGGATCATCGATAAGATATAGAGCGAAAGAGTCTGGACCGAACTGCCAGCGCAGAAATAGGTTAAGATAAAGTCATCGAAAGAAATAATGAAAACAAGGAGCGCGCTGGTAATGAGCGAGGGCCGGAGCATAGGAAGGGTCACTTTGAAAAATGTCTGTAGGGGGGTCGCTCCTAGCACAAGAGAGGCTTCTGTTAGGCGGTAGTCAAGGTCTTGGAAACGGGCATACACCATCGGGATGACAAATCCGAGGCCTAAGACGGTATGGCCAATGATGAGGGTGGTTAAGCCGAGCGAAATCGAAACGAGGCTGAAAAAACCAAGTAGGCTGACAGCGAGCACGGTCTCGGGGATAATGAGACTGCCGTAAAAGAGATTGAGATAGCGGCTGACACGACCTCCCTGAGCGGCAAAGAAGATCAAAAAGATGCCCATGAGGACGGAGATGCAGGTGGCTGAGAGAGCAACGATGAGGGAGTTCATGAAGGCTTTCCAGAGATAGATCGAGTCAATCAGCTCGGCATACCATTGCAGGGTAAATCCTTTCCAAGGAGAGGGAAAGCTCTCTTCGTTGAACGAAAAGACGAGTAGAACAACGATCGGAACCCATAGAAAGAGATAGGTTGAGGCAATGAGGATCAGGTGCCCGGCTTTTCCGAAGATTGCGCTGCGTTGATGGATATTAGGGCGTGTTATCAATTGATCCTCCAAGGATTTCTGAGAGATTTTGCGGCAGCTTTGCGAGGACAAAGCAGAGCTTTGTCCGTATGGCGCGCGCGAAGATATACCCAAGGAATTTCAAAAGTTGGTTTTTGACAAAGCTAGCGCCCCAGATTTGCAGCAGGCGCAGCCGACGCGGAAGCAGGCCATGTGCTTGCACATGGTCGATGGACGCGGCTGCAAAGGTGGGGATGCTAGCGCAGTCAAAACCAAATTTTGAAGTTCCTTGGGTATATACTTGAATAAGTAGAAGAGCGCGCGCCATTGCAAAGATGCCCAAAAGCTTCCGGAAAGCCTGGAGGATCAATTGATGACACGCCCTAAACTTTCTTTTTTCAGCCACGATCCCTCACAGGTTCCGTAAATCGTCCGAGAAGCCAATAAAAAAAAATCGCGGTGATTAAAAGGATGATGCAGCTGACGACCATGAAAGCGGCTCCCAGCGATCCAGTCCCTTCTCCCAGGATATATTCCGAAACAACGTTGCCAACGAACATAACTTTGTCCCCGCCCATCAGAGAAGGGATTGCAAATTCGCCAAAAGAGGGGATGTAGACTAGAAAGAAGCCGGCTCTAACGCCGCGCATCGTTAAAGGCAGGATGATGCGGCGGAAGGTCTGTAGCCAGGTGGCGCCCAGGTCAAAGGAGGCCTCGATTAAACTCGTATTGAATCGCTCTAAGGAAGTGTAAATGGGTAGTACCATGAAGGGGAGATAATAGTAGACCATCATGATGATGATGGCAAAAGGGGAGTTGAGCAGGATGAGAGGGTTTTTGATCAGGCCGAATTGCATGAGTAAGTTGTTGAGGAAGCCGTGCCTCTCCAATACATAGAACCAGGCATAGACGTGGAGTAGGAAGTTTGTCCAAAAGGGGATCAGCAGGAGAAATAGGAGGACATTTCTGATTTTTCTTCCCTTAAATGCTAAGAAATAGGCCAGCGGATAGGCGATGAGGAAGCAGAGGATGACGTTGGTGATGGCGAGAACAAGGGAAGACCCAATCACCCTTAAGTAAAGGGGATTGATGAAGTGGGCGATTTTTTCAAATGTAATCCCCACAATGCCCGACGGTGTTGTCTTGAGGAAGCTCGTCAAGACGATGATTAAAAGAGGGATGTAAAAAAACAGCACCTGCCAGATAAGCGCGGGAATCCCAATGGCAAAGGGACGATCAGAGACGGGCGGCTTTAAAAATTTCATTTTCGCGGTCTCATTTTTCCAGAATGACCACGTTCTCTTTTTGCCAGTAGAGATTGACTTCGTTGTCATAGTCGATCACCTGTTGGGGGAAATGTTCCTCATTTTGTTCAAAGACCTGAAGCTTCATATGGTTTTTTAAGAGGATGTTGTACTGCGTCGAGCGTCCATGATAAACAATCGACTGTACAACACCTTTGACGTGGTTCGAGAAGTTTTTGACTTCTTTTTTGGAGATAAAGATTTTTTCAGGGCGGATGCTGATCAAGATATCGCATCCTTCTGTCATCCACGGTTTTTTCTGCGCAATATCAACTTTGAAATGTCCCAGATCAGGGATTTCAATCACAGGCTCCGGTGTTTCGATATGGCGGAGTGTACCACTGAGGATATTGGTGGTCCCGACGAATTTGGCGACGAAAGAAGAATGAGGGAATTCGTAGATCTCTTTTGGGGTCCCAATTTGTTCAATCTCACCTTTCGTGTTCATGATAGCCATCTGATCGGCGACCGTGAGTGCCTCAAACTGGTCGTGTGTGACGTAGACGAAGGTCGTCTTCAGCTTATCTTGGAGTTCGATGAGTTCGATGAGCATTCGTTCCCGGAGTTTGAAGTCGAGGGCGGCCAGAGGTTCGTCCAGAAGGAGAACATCCGGTTCATTGACAATCGCACGAGCCAGAGCGACCCTTTGCTGCTGTCCACCGGAAAGCTGGCTGGGGGATTTGTAGATATGGTTCTCGAGGTGGAACGCTTCAAGGATTTTAAAAACTTTTTGCTCAATCACGATTTTGGGGAGTTTTTTGAGTCGTAGGCTGTAGGCGATGTTGTCAAAGACGTCGAGGTGGGGAAATAGAGCATAGTTTTGAAAAACAATGTTAATCGGACGTTCATGGATCGGAACGTCGGTGATATCTTCGTCTCCCAGGTGGATCTTTCCGGCATCAGCCTTTTCAAGGCCGGCAATGAGACGGAGCAGGGTTGTTTTGCCGCAGCCGCTGGGGCCGAGCAAGGCAAAAAATTTTCCAGCGGGGATCGTCAGGCTGATATCATTGATGATCATCCCGCCGCTGATGGACTTTTTTAACTTATCGAGCTTTATACTGCGCATGGCGAAAATTTTAATGGATGCTGGATTTTATTCCATATAAATTGATACAAATATCCTAACTTTATGCAAAAACGCAAGCTAATCATTATCGGATCCGGTCCTGCTTCCTATACCGCGGCCATTTATGCAGCCCGGGCAAACCTAGAGCCGCTCATTTTTGAGGGGTTTTATTCCGGTCCCCCTGGTGGGCAATTGATGACAACCACCGATGTCGAGAACTATCCTGGCTTCCCTGAAGGGATCATGGGCCCTGAGCTCATGGATCTTTTCCGGAAGCAGGCGGAGCGATTTGGAACGGCCTTTTTGGCCGAAGACGTCACCAGCGTCGACCTTAAACAACATCCCTTCAAAGTCGAGGCTTCCTCCGGGGTTTATGAAGCTGAGGCCGTGATTATCGCGACCGGAGCAACTGCCAAGCGGCTTCAAGTTCCTGGCACCGGAGATAAGGAGTTTTGGCAAAAAGGGGTCACAGCTTGCGCTGTTTGTGATGGAGCAGCTCCACTTTTTCGTGGCAAGCCGTTATTTGTCTTTGGAGGTGGAGATACCGCCGTCGAAGAGGCCATCTTCCTGACCAAATTTGGTAGCAAGGTCTACATCGTCCACCGGCGCGACGAGCTTAGGGCTTCGAAAATCATGGCCCAGCGTGCTTCAAAACATCCTAAAATCGAGATCATTTGGAATCATGTCCTGTCGAAAGTCGAAGGAGATACTATTGTCCGCTGCCTGACCTTGAAGGAGGTTGGATCTGGCAAGGAGACCCGGCATGACGCGGCAGGCGTCTTCTTTGCGATCGGACATGAGCCCAACACCGCGTTCTTAAAAGGGCAGCTCGAAGTCGAACAGAACGGCTATATCAAAGTCATCAAAGGAACCTCTCAAACCAGTATTGAAGGGGTTTTTGCCGCCGGCGATGTCCAAGACCATGTCTATCGTCAAGCGATCACAGCCGCCGGCAGCGGCTGCATGGCAGCCCTTGACGCGGAGCGGTGGCTGGCAGCCCGTGAGCACGAATACCCAAGGAATGTGAAAAATTGACTTTTGAAGCGCGCCAAAAACCCGGGGTTCAGCGATCGAAAGGCTAGCTGTATAATATAATACAGCGCGCCTTTCGATCGCTGAACCGCGGGGATTTTCGCGCAGCTTCAAAAGTCAATTTTTCATATTCCTTGGGTATATATGCGTAAACTTTTGCTCCTCCTGTCGATCTCATGGTCGATCTCTGGGCCAATCTCTTTGTTGGCGCTTGAGATCGAGCCATGGTTTTGCAATACCTGGGAGTTCAACTTCACTCCGAGTTATACCTATGGACGTTTCAATTCCGTCCAAAATGGCGATCCCCAGCTCAAAAAACCTTTCAACGAAAATTTACTGACATTTGACCTTGAAGTTTCTCCTTCTCCCAACTGGGATATCGATGCCGATGTCGAATTTGCCGCCACCTCTTCTCAGGCAATGGCCCTCAGAAGTGGAGCTTTTCAGGGAAGGTACCTTTGGCTTGACGATGTAATGGGGGATCCTGTCTCGCTCACCACAGGCCTGAGCATTAGAGGTGTTGCCAGCCGTGGTTTAAAGGATATCAGCTGTCCCTACCACTTTCATGCCAATTTTGAGGCTAATACCTCAATTGGAAGAGAGTGGGATCATGGATATGATTGGCATATGCGGCTGTATGGCTTTGGGGCCATTGGCGCGGCTAATCGAGGCTATCCATGGATCAGAGCATTGATGATGTTTGAAGGAAACCTTCACTGCACCCACCGATTAGGGGTTTTTGCTGAGACCTATGTCGGATTTGGCAGTCAGCCAGAAGTTCATACAAAGAATTTCAACGGCTATGCCGACATCCGGCACCGGAATATCGATGCCGGCATCAAATACACCTATGTTTTTGAGATCTGGGGCCAGCTTTCTTTTGCTTACACACGTCGCCTCTATGCCCGTTCATTTCCTGAGAATGTAAACTTCTTCACCCTCAGCTATATGCTGCCGTTTTCTTTGTTTTAATGCAAAAAAAAGAGGCTATCAAAATGATTGTCATTATGATAGGCATGATGACGATCATTTTGACATTAAAAATTAAAAATAGATATTCTTAACCCGACATTTTGATCTGTCATATTGACAGGTTGAAATGTCAGCGGTAATTTAACAGCTTCTAAGGGAGGAAACTATGAAACCCTATCATTATACAGAATGCGGGCTTAACAATATTTACCTTTTGAATGGATATAAATTCATCCAGACTTCACGAGGCAAGGCTGTTTCTATTAAGGATATCGATGGACTCCATAAAGCAATTGGATTATTTCTTGCTACTGCCAAAAAAGATTTATCAGGGGATGAAATCCGTTTCTTAAGACATGAACTCCTCCTATCACAACTTACTCTTGCCAGATTATTAGGAGTCAGCGAGCAAGCCGTCCATCGTTGGGAAAAAGGAAAGGTCGATGGAGGGAAAAAGAGATTTCCCTTAGTATAGGCGAATGAAAAATTTCAAAAAACTGTTTTTGTTCATTGCCTTGATGGGCCCCCTCTTTTGCCTTCAGCTACAGGCGAAACCCAAGGTCTATGATTGTTTTAACTTTTTCAATGAGTTTGAACTGTTGGAAGTAAGACTCCATGAGCTGAATGATTATGTCGATAAGTTTGTGCTCGTCGAATGCTCTGAGACCCATAACGGCAAGCCTAAAAAGTTTTATTTTGAAGAGAATAAAGAACGGTTTGCAAAGTTCAAAGACAAGATTATTCATGTCAAGGTGACCGAGCCTTTTGCAGCGAAGAAAGTTTTTGCTCGGGAGCGGCACCAGCGGACTCAGATTTTAAGGGGACTCAAAGAGGCAAAGCCCGATGACATCATTTTTATTTCGGATTTAGATGAGATTATCCGCGGAAGCAAGATTGCCGAGATTGTTGAGCTGATCTCTTCGAAGAAAGCTGAAGCGGCCATTCTAACGCAGACGATGTACTACGGCTATTTAAACCGGCAACAGTTTGATAAGTGGCCAGGGCCTGTTTGTTCGTCGTATAAGATTGTGAAGAGGATTTCGCCGGCATCGACCCGCAGATTACGCAATCAACGGCCCAGGATGGTCAAAAAAGCCAAAATAGCCAAGATCGCAGTCGTTGCTGATGCTGGCTGGCACTTTACCTCGATGGGGGGTGTTGATCGTTTTATTCAGAAGCTCGAGTCATGCGCGCATGTCGAACTCGACACACCAGAAAATAAACAAAAGCAGAAAATTTTAGCGGATATCCGATCACTTCCGCTAAAGGCTATCGATGAGAGTTTTCCTCGATATATTCAGGAGAACCAAGAGAAATTTAAGAAGCTGGGATTTATTGAACGATCTGTTCGTCGCAATCCTGCCCCTTCAGGGGCGGGTCAAGACGAACTATCTATTCTGGAGGCGGAAGGCGACGTTTAGGAGCCTCGCTACCTTAAATCGTCGAAGAATCTCCCCAGGTAACGGGGGAGTTCTTCAAATTTGAGATCAGGATCAATGAGATCCTGACCTCAAAATGATCGCGATTACATATGTTTCAAATGACGGCACAATCTGTGCAGCTCACGTGACATTTTGCCGAGTTTTCGTGCAAATTTCAGTTTTTTTTGTTTATAAGCCTTAGGATTCCAATGTTTAGCCATAACATCCTCTCTTTGTTTGTGCCATGATGGTATACCATGACACATTCAATATAACAAATTAATATTAATTTAATATAAATATTAACTAATTTGTAAGTCTCTGGTGATTAGCTATTTGATCCGAACTGCTACAGTCGCCACGTAGGTTTTGCAGTGGCTGATGGAAATGAGGACTTCGGGGTGATTGAAGTGGGAGTTAAGGGTGTCGGAGAAAAAAACTTCCGGTTTGCCCTTGTCATTGTTGAGGATCTCAATGTCATGGAAAGCGGCCATCTCACCAAAGCCTGTTCCAAGAGCCTTGACGATGGCCTCTTTGGCAGAAAACCGGGCGGCATAATGGGGCATGGGGTCTTTAAATTTCTTGCAATACGCCTGTTCCCGCTTGGTGAACAGTTTTTCCAGGAAGCGATTTCCTTCCGTTTCGATCGCTTCTTTGATCCGTTCGATCTCAATGATGTCGTTTCCAATTCCGAGAATCACAGGTCCTCGTCTGTAGACTCTTCGTCATGATACGGATGACCGCCTTCTTCATCTTCATCAGCGACGTTGCAGAAGATCATGCGGCCAGACGTTGTGTGTTTGACCGAGAGGACTCTGGCTTCGATCGTATCGCCGATGTAATCGCCGCCGCCGTTGACCACAACCATTGTGCCGTCTTCGAGGTAGCCGACGCCTTGGCGGGGTTCTTTTCCATATCGCTGGATCTTGATTTTGATCAACTCTCCGCCTTCCATCAGAGGTTTGAGGGCATTGGAGAGGGCGTGAATATTGACCACGGTGATTCCTTCAATCGTTGCCATTTGGACGCGGGAGATGTCAGCGCTGAGAATATTAGCGTCGAGAAGACGAGCAAGACGGACAATTTTTCCCATGAGATCTTTGACTTCAGGAAAATCGGTGTCGTTGTAGCGGAACTCTAAATGGGGAACCGACTCGAGTTTTTTAATGACTTCCAAACATTTTTTTGCACGGCCTTTGGTCACCTCTTCTCCCATTTCAGCTTGGGCGTAGAGTTCTTTGATGACAAAGCGGGGCAAGATGAGCTGATGGTCTAATATTCCGGTGGCAGCCAGATCGATGATCCGAGGATCGGCAAGAACTGAAACGTCGACAACGAGGTCCTTTTTTTTCTGGGCCGCTTGTGTCAATCGGACAAAAGGGATGCTGATATAAAGCTCATCGCTTGAGCGGAGCGTCATGATGGTTCCCAGGTAGACGCCGAAGAGGAAGATGGCGATTTTGATAATTTCGATCGTTGTGGGATTTAGAGTGACAGAGATAGCGCTGATATCGAGAATTGCTGAGAAGATGAGAAGGAGAGCTTCACCCATCAGGTATCCGATAAAGATCCCGATAGTAGCAATGTTGAACGCACGGAGATTAAACCGACGGAACAACATATCGCAGCCGATTAAGATGCCTCCAAAGACCAATCCAAGCAGTACTCCTAGCAAAGTACCAGCGACCAGGTTGTGGCCAATCGGGCTTGAATGGACATAGATCGTCATAAAGACGACACTGAGGATTACGAAAAATGTTCTCAGAAAGGTCAGTGAAATATTCATCCTATTAATTTCCTTTTTAAACTCGACTTTGTACGTTTTTTGACGGCATCTCCGGGGAGAGCGTCCGCGCTTTTATTATTTTTTTGCTCGTCCATAGGGTCGCAGCTATTGACTCGCAAAAAAATAATAAAATCATCGGACGCCTCCCTCGGATCTGCTCGCCAGAAAACGTACAAAGCCGAGTTAATGGCAGTCTACAGAGAGGGTGTTTTTTGGACAAGAGTCGATGAACCTATCCGGAAAGTCTAAAAGTTGGCTTTTTTGTCTTTTTTGTCATATTTCGCAGTCGCTTTTTGGCCGACTTATTCAAGTATGTCCTGCAAAGCGGCTGCAAAATCTAACAAAAAATCCTACAAAATCCAATTTTTTAGACTTTCCGGATAGGTTCATGGGGTTCGTCTTTTCAAAAGGGTTTAGTTTTTTACGATTAATTTTTTTAATTTATTTATTAAAATTCATTTGAGTTGTTTGTTTTATTGTTTCCGAATTATAAACGATGGTCATTGAACTGGACTGGAATTTAAAATTGGAGAAAATATGAAAAAGCTAATGACTCTTGGACTGCTTGCGACATCGTTTGTTTTGGCTGACGAAGGATCTGAAGTTGTGTCACTGATGAAAGCTCCCGAAATTGAAAAAGAAGCGGCTCCTGTCAAAGCTTCGTATGGCTATGTGAACCTGGGTATTGGCCCTTTACCGCTCCCCATGCCGATTTTCGGAGTTGGCGGAAGATTTCAAAATGGGCACCATGGATTTGATGGTTCGCTTCAATTCGGTACGTTAGGCCGTTATTTCACTCTTGCGAAGGAAAATTTCGATTATCTCTACTACTTTAAACCGAATCTTGCTTCCCAATTTTATGTCGGCGGCGGAGTTGCATTCACTGAAATTTGGGAATGTAGACATTTTACGATGCTGCTTTCTCCCCAAGTGATCGTGGGAAAACAGTACACCAACAAAGAAGGCGGAGTCCGCTACTTCCAAGTGCAGATTGATCCTGTATTTTTGAATCTGAAACGTATCTGCAAGGATGGGCATATGCGCGGGGCAGTTTACCCCGCTGTTGTCTTTTCCTACGGTCTCTGCTTTTGATTTAAATCCGGCATTTGTTACGATTAGCCTATGTTACTTACAAAACGTGCTTGGTTGGTTATTTCAGGGATCAAATGGTTTGCGATTGGTGTGATGCTTCTCACAAGAGGGCTCCGCTTGATCACTGCAGCTGCCGATCAGGTCGCTATCGAAGCTCCTTTGATCAAGTTTTTGCAACCGTTTGTCAGCAGCCGGCATCAAGCCGCGCTGCTGATTGTGTGCTTGGGGCTTTTTATCGGCTTTGTTAAAGGGCGGACGGTTTTAGCTAAAACGGTTAGCCGGGTTGCCGGTCGGATTAATCTCCATCCGGAGAGGCTGACTCTAAAGCAAGCGTACGATCAGAGATATTGGATTGTGATCGGACTGATGATGGTGCTTGGTATGTCGTTTAGAGCGCTGTCGATTCCCTTCGATATTCGCGGAGGTGTTGATGTGGCTATCGGTTCGGCTTTGATCAATGGTGCGATGCTGTATTTTAGACATCTGCTGACCCCGCAAAAAGAAGTCTGATGGGATATCTCTATTGGGATCCATCAAAAGCTATTATTCCTTGGGATATTCCGTTGTTAAACCGTCCCATCTTATGGTACGGTTTTTTATTTGCGGCCGGTTTTCTACTGGCCTACAGCGTGCTTCTTGTTTTGCTCAGGCATGAGAGATCAAAGGAAATTCAAGTGCATGCAAAACAAATCGCCGATAACCTCACGCTTTACGGCATTATCGGTACGATTATCGGAGCGCGTTTTTTCGATGTTCTTTTCTATGAAAACTGGCATGCGATTGGGAGAGATCCTTTGTCTGTTTTTAGAGTGTGGGAAGGTGGGCTTGCGAGCCACGGAGGAGTGGTCGGGATCTTGGTTGCGCTGGTGTTTTTTCAGAAAAGACATCGATTTTGTTCCTGGCTGCATCTCTTGGATCTATTGGTGCTGCCGGCAGCGGTGGCTGCCTTCTTTATCCGTGTTGGGAATTTCATCAATCAGGAAATTATCGGCCGGCCAGCAAGCGTGCCGTGGGCAGTGATCTTTGGGCACCCTGCGGATGGCAGTCCTGCAGTGCCAAGGCATCCTGTCCAGCTTTACGAGGCTGTTTACTATTTGGCGGTGTTCGGGGGACTTTGGTTCTTGAGGAAACGATGGAATTTCTGGAAAGAAGGTCAGCTGGCGGGTCTTTTCTTGGTACTGATCTTTAGTTTTCGGTTTTTAGTCGAGTTTTTTAAAGTCGAGCAAAGCTGGTGGCTCTATAGCTCGCCACTAACAATGGGGCAGCTGCTCAGCGTGCCTTTCGTGATTTTGGGACTAGTGCTCTGTCAACGTAAATTTTGGGGATTGGGCTGATGTGAAAGCTCCGTAGAATCGATCGACCGCAGGCTTCG
>DASUCX010000158.1:0-2137 GCA_036275855.1 Rhabdochlamydiaceae bacterium | reverse complement strand
ACCCCCAAGGAAAAGATATGAAAAAACAAGCGCTTTTGGCTTTATCATTGATCTTATTAACTGGTTGCGGACGAAATATCCGCACCGCTGAAGATGTCACTCCTGGTAATATCAAGGAGACGTGTATGAGTTGGAAGTACGGTGCAACCGATATTCGGATCCAAACAGGAAAAATCACCAAAGAACTCGTCGATCGTTGGATTGCGAAAACCAAGTACGACATCACTCATGGAAAACCCCGCATTATCATCACACATATTGACAATAGAACCGACATGGTCATTTCAACCGATATGATCCGCGATATCATCGAGCATGCTGCTGTCGATGACGGCCGCGTGACGATGCTTGTTGGAGATGCCAAAAATGAGCAAGAATTGGATATGTGGCTTAAAAAAATCACTAAAGATCCTAAATATGCCAAAAAAAGCCGTGTAGAGAGGAATGAAGTCCAAGCGCCTCAGTTTTTGGCTAAAATCCGCATCGTCAAAGCCATGACCGAACAAAAACGGTACGATATTGAAGAATATTTGATGACTCTGACACTTTACGATCTCGAAACACAAGAAATCGTCGATTCTGCGACAGATCTATTGCGTAAAAAGGTCCGAATTTAAATACTCTTTGATATTAGAGACTGTTTCAAAGACTTATACCGAAGGTGATTCAAAAGTTGGGAATTTGGCAAGGAGGCCGTGCAAATTTTTTTCTTGGAGCGAGCGACCATTGTGCGAGCACAAGGCGCAAGCGAAAGAAGAAAATTTGCGGCGTAGCCAACGCAGCCAAAAACCAACTTTTGAATCACCTTCGGTATGATTCGATAACAGCCTCTTAATCACCTGCCCAGGTGGTGGAATTGGTAGACACAACAGTTTTAGGTACTGTTGCCGTAAGGTAGTGCAGGTTCGAGTCCTGTCCTGGGCAAACAAAAGAAGGCGTTAGCCTTCTTTTTTGCCCTGGAAGCAAGCCGCCGATGCGGCTTGCCTCAGGACTCGAAGTGAAGCCTGCTTGCAGGCGAACCGGCCTGAAGGACGATTTATCGCCTGAAGGGAGCCTGTCCTGGGCAAACAAAATTTTTAGGAGGGACTTATGAGCTTGGGAAATAAATTGCTACTTTGCCTGTCAGGAATGTTGTCACTGATTGCTAATATAGAAGCTGGAACCAGATATACGACTTCCATTCTCAACGACGAGGCTATGAATCCTTTTGTCGTGGCTATTCGAAACGAAGACATAAAAGAGATCTCATCTCTCATTGATATGAGAGCTGATGTAAATAGTCCAATTCAAGGTGGCGAAACACCTTTAATGGCAGCTGTTTATAAAGGAAATATAGAAATTTGCCGCTTGTTAATAGGAGCGGGAGCTGAGATAGAGGCTTATAGTAATCATGGCTGTACACCCCTTTTCTATGCTTTGTATGATTCCGAAAAAGAAAAAATGGTTCAGTATCTTATTGAAGAATTACATGCGAATGTAAATATGATGGATAATTCTGAACGAACCCCACTTATTTTAGCTGCATTAAATAATCATTCTAAATCAATTGTGTTATTGGTTTCTGCTGGAGCCAAAATGGAGACCAAAGGTGAATTTGGACGCACAGCTTTCGCTCATGCGATCAAAAATAATAGTTTTGAGGCTGCAAAAGTACTGCTTATGTTTGGCGCTCAATTAGAGACAAGAGACGAAGACAGTTTTACCCCTCTTATGACGGCGGTATTCAAGAACAACGGGCCTATGATTCGGTTTTTATTAAAAGCTGGTGCTGATAAGCATGTCCGTACTACAAAGGTTGTGCGGGTGCGGATAAAAGATCCGACTGACTGGGTTAACTGGGCTCATGGGCAGAGTCAATTTACTATCGATATTCCAAAAGGGGCCACGCTTCTAGACATTGCACGGCAATTTAATAAAAGAGCAGCAGAACATATCCTGATTAACGAAGCAGGCTTTGAGTAGCCTATACCGACCTCCATTGAAAAGTAAAGTTTTGGCGTCGTCGGGCAGCCACTCAATTTGAGACCCGCCTGCATCACCCAACTTGTTCAAGTTGGGTTGCTTCGGCATCGGCTCCGCCTGGCTCAAATTGAGGGCGCCTCCTTGCCAAATTCTTTACTTTTCAATGGAGGCCGGT
>DASUCX010000157.1:0-5559 GCA_036275855.1 Rhabdochlamydiaceae bacterium | reverse complement strand
TTAATCCAATACAACCCCCGTTGTCGATAGCGGATCCGCGGGAGCTTTCACATCAGCCCGGACGGCAAAATCTTTTGAGTACGCTCCCTAGGAGAAGGGATTAAAAAATAGAGTCCAACCGATAAAACAAAGAGTCCTAACAAAATAGGGAGGGTTTTTCTCATAGGATTTTCTCTACTTCAGGGATGGCTTGAGGACTGCACAGCACGATCGCTGTATCGCCCGGAGTTAAAACGCTGGTTCCCGTCGGAACTGTCACCCCGCTGCGGTTTTCAATCATGGCGATGAGAAAATCCTGCGGGAGTGTCGAGCTTAAATCCGATAGAGGAGATCCGACAATGCTCGATTCAGGAGAGATCTTGACTTCCATGATCTTGGCTTGATTTTCGTAGAGAGAGGCGATCGAGACAATGGAAGCCCCTTGTAAAATTGACCGGATGCGGCGTGCAATGCTGGCCCGTTCCGATAGCGTGTGAGCGATACCCAGTTGCTCCATCAATGGTGAGAACCCTTCTTCTAAAACAAGGGCAAGTACTTGCTCGCACCCGGCTTGGCGGGCAAGAGCAGCAGCTAAAATGTTGGTCTCTTGCGACTGAGTGCACGCAACAAAGAGATCGGCATTTTCTACGCGTTGTTCTTTCATGAAAGCAAAATCAGTGCCGTCGTGGTTGAAAATGGTGACGAAAGGAAAAAGCTGAGCCAGTCGTTGGCATTTGGCTTCGTCTTGTTCAAAGATTTTTACATCGATTTTTTGTTCTTCCAGGAGGCGGCAAAGATGAATGACAACGCCCGAGCCTCCGACTAAAACGACCGATTTGATCTTTTTATTCTGAAGCCCAAACAGACTCCCAAGTTTTTGCATCGCATGCGTCTCGCCAATGAGCGTTGCTTCATCACCCGGGATCAGATGATCTTGTCCACGGGGGAAAATAAAGGCATCGCTTCCGTTGGAAGTTTTTCTGCGGATCAGTCCAATCAGCAGATTGGAGGCAAATTCGACTTTAGAAAGAGGGATGCCGCTATACCGAAAGTCTGAAGGGATGACGACGGTGCGCATCTGCACGGCGCCTTGGGCAAAGCTTTCCACGGCCAGGTGGCCTGGGTTGACGATATGTTTAAAGAGATCTTGGGCAACGATCAGCTCAGTCCCTAGAAGATGATCGACGGACAGCAGCCGTCCGAATTCTAAACGGCTATGATCTAAAAAAGAGTTTTGCCGGATCCTTGCAACGGTTTTGGCATAACCTAGGTTTTTAGCAATAGTGCAGGCGACAAGGTTCGTTTCATCATCGCTGCTCATGGCAATAAAAAGCTCAGGGGAAAGTTCGACCAGATCTTCGAGGAGCCGCCAATCGGTTCCTGATCCTAAGCGGGTGGCAACATCGGCAGTCCGGGCGATTTTTTCTAATGCCTTCGGATCGCGGTCAATCACAATCACGTTGTGCTGCTCCTCGGCAAGTTTTGTAGCCAAATAAGACCCGATGGTGCCAGCTCCCAGAATGACGATATTCATCCTATTGAGCATAACCACTTCCTCCCAGAAAGTAAAGCTTGCTCAAAATCGGCCTCTCCTCGAAAATACCCAAGTTCAATGCACCGGTAGCTCAGTTGGATAGAGTACATGGCTACGAACCATGAGGTCAGAGGTTCGAATCCTCTCCGGTGCGATGTTCCTCAAAGTTTTTACTACAGGTCCTGCAGAAACCAACTGCACCTTAATCGGGTGCGATCAAACGCGCCAAGCAGCCATCGTCGATGTTCCCTTGGACAGCACTGAATTGATCGTCCAAGCGCTTAAGAAAGAATCTCTTGTGCCTCAAATGATCTTGCTGACCCATTCCCATTGGGACCATATTGCTGATATTGCAAAGCTAAAAAATCTCTTAGAGATCCCTCTCTATGTCCATCCCGAAGACGCCGAAAATTTAGAGCGACCTGGCGCAGATGGATTGCCTTTACCGTTCCCGATAGAGGGAGCCAAACCAGACAAATTTTTAGTCGACGGTCAAATGATTCCTTTGGGAGATTTAAAAATTGAGGTCATCTGCACCCCGGGACATACCCCCGGAGGGGTCTGTTTTTGGCTCAAACAACAAAAAATATTAATATCGGGAGATACCCTTTTTAGGGGGACAATCGGTAATATTAGCTTTCCGACATCGGATCCTGAGCAGATGTGGGAATCACTTAAAAGGCTGGCCCATCTCCCTCCTGATACGCGGGTCTTCCCTGGGCATGGTCCCGAGACCACGATCCAAGCGGAGAGTTGGATCGCACACGCTAAAGATCGTTTCGAACAATTTTAAAAGAGGTAGGTTATGCATCTCATTGGAAAACCCGCTCCTGCTTTCAAAGCAAAGGCCGTCGTCAATGGAAAAATCGTCACCGATTTTTCCTTGAGTTGTTTTTTGGGAAAATACGTCATTTTCTTTTTCTATCCGCTAGATTTTACTTTTGTCTGCCCGACTGAATTGCACGCCTTTCAACAGCAATACCAAAATTTTAAGAATAAAAATGGTGAGATCGTTGGATGTTCTGTCGATAGTGTCAATTCTCACCTTGTATGGCTGACGACTCCAAAGAACAAAGGCGGCATCGAGGGGGTGGCTTATCCTCTTGTCTCAGATCTGACCAAATCGATTGCTCAAAACTATCATGTTCTCAAAGAAGATGAAGGGATCGCTTATCGCGGCCTTTTTCTGATAGATAAAGAGGGGATTGTCAGACACCAGTTGGTTAACGATCTGCCGCTGGGCCGCTCTGTCGAAGAAGCGCTCCGGATGCTTGATGCGCTCATCCAATTCGAGACGCATGGCGAAGTTTGTCCGGCCAACTGGACAATGGGCGCTAAGACGATGAAGCCAACGCAAGAAGGGCTCGAGAATTACTTCGCGGTTAAATAGTCGTAAAGGTCCTTCTCTGAGACCAGAAGAACGCTTTGGTACAGGTGGCAAATCGGAATGGCCGCCTGGATGAGTTCTTCATTGCCAACGCCGGGCATGCCAATGGCTGTTAAATCTGTTTGCAGAGATCTCTGCTTGAGAAGCTTAAGTCCCTGTATGTAGTCTTCTGTGCTAAATCCCTCTTCTTCCACTCTAAAATAGATCAGCGCATGCTGATAAAGAAGTGCTTGCACAGCATAATGGATGCCCTCAGAGTTTTCAGGAGGATTACCAAGAAAATCGAGTACTTGTTCAAGCGAAGTCAGATAGAGTGGCAGGCACAGCTCTCCCCGTTCTGCTGCACCAAATAAGAAAATCGTGGTCTTCGATTGCATCGCCTGCCTTGGAAATAAGGGTAATAACCCCTCTATAGACATATATAAAAATTATTTTAAAGTTTATTTTGAATTTGGAAATCGTTTACAAAATAGGAAAAGGACACGTTATGAAACGAATTGTAAGCGGTTTTCTTTGTTGGATTTGTGCCTTATCAGCCAGTGGTATGCCTCAAGAGGAAAATCTCACCATTTTAGTGATGGACAATGGGATTGAACTCTGGCTGAAACAAGGGCCTGTTTCTAATCATGAGATTTCCTGCCGCGTGATTGCCAAGTATCCTCTCGACGCTGTTCCTCAGATCTTTACACTTGATAATTGCCCGATGGAGTCATTCGAAGAAGAACTTCCGTATTTTGTCGATCATTGCAAGAAACAGATTAAAAATGAAGCGCAGTGTAAAATGGCCGTGATTGCGGTTGGGGATTTTGAGAAAACCTATCTCCTTGAATTTCTTACGGCTGCGTTTGAGGATTTTTCCCACAGAATGATCAAGCCTTCAGCGCGAGTTAGGATCACTCCATCCTCTGATAAAGAGATCTCTCTCTCCTATCCGACGCCATTTCAGGAGATCAAGACCGATCAAGATCTTAAAAAACTTTGGGGTCTGTCCCTGCTGCAATCGATTGTCGAAGAACGGTTCCGTAAAACCGTCAAAGATGCAGGCGGTGAGTGGATTCCATCTAGCCAGGTCAAATATATGCTGCCGTATGCCAGCAGTGTAGCAAAAGTGAAGTTAATGTCCGGCGATGAGCCGAAGAAAATGCTTTCTTCCTTTTTATCGGCCATGCATGAAATTAAGAGCACCGGTTTTTCAGAACAGGAGCTGTCGGATGCCAAAGCCAAGCTGCGTAAAAACCTCTTAAACTTTGATCAAAAGTCTCCCACCAATAACGTCCTGGCCGATTATTTAGCCTCCCATTGCTCTTTTGAGACCGGCCATCCCGACTATTCGATTTTTATGACAATGTCTTTCAAGACAATTTCAGAAATCGAAAGGGGGGATGTCGCTCGGCTGATCGGCGTCTATTTCAAAGATGCCACAAGACTGGTTGAACTCACCGTGCCTGAACTCCAGGCCGTCACCCTCTCCGAATCTGACATTGAAGAGCTTTTGAACGGCAACAAAACGGATGAGATCGTTCTCAATCTCAAAGAGAACATCGCGATTGACGGCAAAGACATCGCCCGCGAAATGTATAATCAGTTGCCATTGACGGATGAGGAAGCGAAGATCATCTATCAAATTGTTGACGCTTTAGGCAGTTGGAATGTCTTAAAGCTCTTTAAAAAAGAAGACGAACTCTCTGCGCTTGGCAATAAAGTGCAGCACGTCCACCCATTTAAATTCTTCGAGATTGTTTTAAACAATCCCCATCTGAAGCAAGCGATGATATCAATCGAAGACGGCGCTTTCAATTTGAAATGGCGAGGATTTTTTGATGGCACCAGCCAATCGCCAGGATTCTCGGCAAAATGCGAACGTGAGTACGCCAATGACAACTTAGCGCCTTATATTGTCGGCTTTTGCCAGGCTGTCAAAGCCAATCCCGAGCAAGTCCGCTTCTTTATCGAGAAAAAGGAGTGGGAGAAGTTTGTTCGCTTCTTAATTAAGCTCGAGAATTAAGCTTTAAATGGAATAAAGTGCTTCACACCTGCCCAAGCAAGTTCGCGAAGTCCCACGCCCACAAGAGCTATCACGGCTGATGTAGCAAGGGATGGAAGATAAGGTGGTGATGAGAAGTCTTGTTGCCCTTTGTCGAGGAACTTTTTCCCTGCATATGTGCCGATAAGAATAGCAATACCCCCTCCGATAAAACGATCTGTCATCGTCGAGAAGAGTTCAGCGCGCTGCAAAAGCCCTTGTGTTGCTCCATAAGCCATTTTTCCCGAGAGGAAAGCGATGGCGCTATAAGCAGTAAATAGCACCATTTGATTCCTTCTTCCAAAAAGAACAGGGATCATAGATCCAACTGTAATCATGGCAGCCATTTCTATGAGTTGCCAAAGTTTTCCTTGTCCAATAGGCCCCAAACTCATACACACCATTATGCAAGAAGTTTATATTTTTTACAAGTCAAGTAGGTATTTAATTTCCCATCTAGAACAAAGTGAAAATACGAGCTTTAATTCATTAATTTATGACAGGTAAACCACTGGTTTGACCGGTGGACTCCCAAGGCTTGGCCTAGAGATTTATACTGTGGGGCGGTGAATTTTTTCATTTTGACCTGCGTGAAAGCTCCCGCGGTTCGTCTATCAAAAAGGAGGCCGTATTAAT
>DASUCX010000156.1:0-7467 GCA_036275855.1 Rhabdochlamydiaceae bacterium | reverse complement strand
CAAAAATTTGAGAAATGCCAAGGAGGCTCCCTAAATTTTGCCAGGCGTAGCCGGCGTCGAAGCAGCTCAACTTGAGTAAGTTGAGCGATGCAGACGGGGAGAAATTCAGGGAAAAGCTGACGCAGGCAGGCTCAAACTTTTGAGTTCATTTGTGTATACAATAAGCGCTCTCCCAGCCGCCGCCAAGGGCTTTGAATAGCACGACTAGATCGAGTAACTTGGCAGTGTCGCTCTTGAGAACATCTTGCTGTGATTCGTTGAGCTGCCGCTGTGAATCGAGGACACTCAGAAGGCTCACAAGTCCTTTGGCATTCCTCTGCTCGCTTAAACCCACGAGGTCTTGGTACCGCTCAGTCGCTTCCCGTCGTTCTTTGCAAATCTTGAGATCTTGATTAAATGTGATCAAGGCAGATTCGGCTTCTTCGAGGGCATTTAAAACCGTCTGCTGATATTTATGTGCGGTTGCAGCCGTCTCTGCACGTGCAGCTTTCAAATTCCCCATCAGGCGTCCTCCTTCAAAGATCGGCATCATGATATCGCCGCCAAGGGCCCAGGTCTTGCTTCCCCAATTAAACAGGTTTTTCAGCATCAGCGATTGCAATCCTCCATCTCCGATCAGTGTGATCGTCGGGAAAAATTTTGCCACAGCAATCCCTTCGTTGGCAGTCGCCGCAGCTAAAGCGCGTTCAACACGGCGGATATCAGGTCTTCTGCGGAGCAAATCCGAACGAAGTCCCACAGCAACGGCATCGGGAGCTTTCGGCAAAGGCTGAGGAGCTTTCAGCTCCTCGACTAAAGTTTCAGGGACAGCGCCGATTAGCACCGAAAGTGTGTAGATACTGCGATAGATCTGCGCTTCGATATCCGGCAGAAGTGCTCTTTCGGAAGCCAGCATTGCTCGGATATTCTCATCCTCGAGAAGGCTAGCATAGCCTGTCTCGTACTGCTTATGGACCAAGACAGCTTTCTTTTCTAAAATACCGATATTTCTTTCGATGAGCTTGGATCTTTGCTGAGAACTTCTCAGCTCCACATAATTGCGGGCGATTTCCGCCATGACAGAGATGAGCACATCGCTTCTTTGCTCAATCGATACTCCAATCACAGCTTCAGCAGCTTCGACAGTCCGCCTCGTCTTTCCAAAAAGATCGATTTCCCATTTCGCGTCGAAAAGAGCGTTATAGAGCGGCTGAATTTGAGGAAATTGGGGATTGACCGAAAGCCCTGTCGTAGGAGAGATCGTTCCTGGAAGATTTCCGACGCTCGGTTGGCTGGCAAAGAGAGGCCCATTTTTACTAAAATAGGTCTTGGTGGCATTCACATCGGCGTTGATGATAGGAAAGAACGATGAAGCCGCAATCTGACGGAGGGCGCGGGCGATTAAAATCGTAGAGGTTGCAGTGAGCACATCGTTGTTGTGCTCTGAAGCCATCTCAATATATTTGGTCAGCAGAGGATCTTCAAATACATCCCACCACTTAATGAGAGGCGCATCGGAAGAAGTCACACCATTTTCAGAATTCCACGTATCGGTGATCGTATTTTCCGGCGCTTGATAATTAGGGCCAACTGCGCATCCTGTTAGAATTATTGTAATACCATATATCAAAAATAACTTTGAGTTAGACAAGGAAGCTGCACAAATTTTTCGTCTGGAGCGAGCGACCATTGTCGAATGACAAGGCGCGAGTGAAGACGAAAAGTTTGTTGCAGAGCTGACGCAGTTTAACTCAAAGTTATTTTTGATATATGGTATAAACCAAATTTTTTTCACTGCAATCTCCTCCGGAAAAATAGGCCGGCCCCAACAATATTGACAAAGCCGATGATGAGTAGCGGCCAAATATTTGTAAAAACGATCCTTCCTGGCATCGCCTTAAGAAAAAGTCCTTTCGAAATAATCAGCATATATTTGAGTGGAATAATCGCTGTAAACGGCTGGAGCCATGTCGGCATGTTTTCAATGGGTGTCGCATAGCCCGACAATAAAACCGACGGCATCATAAAGACAAAGGTCCCTAGCATGGCTTGTTGCTGCGTCGCTGAAAGAGAAGAGATAAAAAGGCCAACACCGCTGATCGAAGTCACAAAAATGATCAAGCTTCCCAGGTAGAGAAGAAGCGATCCGGTGAAAGGAACTCCCAAGACCAACGTGCCGATCGTGAACATCAACATCCCTTCCAAAAAACCGATAATAATGCCCGGGATAATCTTTCCGACGAGAATTTCCCAAGGAACGAGCGGAGAGACCAGAAGCTGATCAAACGTCCCAAGCTCCCGTTCTCTTGCCACTGACTGCGTTGTTACAACCAAACAGGTGAGCATCGATAAAACGCCAACGAGGCAAGGAATATTATACCAAAAATACTGCGTATTCGGATTGAACCAAAAGCGAGGGACAAGCTCGATGTTCTGAACCACTAGCGCACGAGCAGTATAGTCGTTATTGAACTGATTGATGATTTGATTGGTATAACCACCGACAATCTGTGCAGTATTGGTTTTTCTTCCGTCGAAAATCAACTGGACAGTGGCAGGTTTGCCTGCATCGAGATTGCGAGAAAACTGTTGGTCGATCGAAACGACCATCACACCTTTTTGCAAATCAATAAAGGGACCGATCTCCTCAACACCTTTCAAGAAAATGATGTTGTTATTGAAAATCTTCGTGCCGTAAAACCGTTCGACGAGCAAAAACCCTTGTTCTCCTGCATCGCGGTTCAAGATACCGATCGGAACATTTTTCACATCGAGCGTCGCTGCAAAAGTAAAAATCACCAGCTGGACAATCGGCGGCAGCAGGATCGAAATACGCACCTTGCGGTCCCGCAGCACCGTCAGAAGCTCTTTCCAGATGAGGGAGACGATTCTTTTCAATCTAACCTCTTGACTGTTTTAGAAGCGGTGATGAGAAAAAAGATCATTCCAATTCCCAAGATTGGGATCATATCCATGATGAGCAAAGGCCAGACATTGCCGACTAAAAAAAGGCTCTGCAGGCTTTGCACGAAATACTTGGCCGGGATGATGTAGGTCAGTATCTGGATCCATCTCGGCATACTGTGAATCTCAAAAAGAAATCCCGATAAAATATAGGCAGGTAAAAACGCCGTGATGAGAGTGATCTGATAAGCAAAGATCTGATTTTTGGTTATCGTTGAGATCATGAGCCCAAGCCCAAGAGCGCAAAACAAAAACAGCGCCGAAACCATCATGAGAACAAAGAATGAGCCTCGGAGCGGCAAGTCATAAAAAACAATCGAGAGCACCACACTGATGATCATCGAAATCATCCCTAAGCAAAAATACGGGATCACTTTGGCCATCACCAGTTCCCAAATGCCAACGGTCGTCGACATAAGCGCTTCCATGGTTCCCCTCTCCCATTCCCTTGCCACCACAAGCGCGGTTAAAAGAGAACCAATCAGCGTCATGATAATCGCCAGCGACCCTGAAAGCAGAAAAAAGCGGCTCTCCAGCTGCTCGTTATACCAAAATCTCGGCTCGGAGCGAATCAGCGGGGCCGAAACTTCAATTCCCTGTAATATCGCCTCTTGCACCAGCCAATTGGCAAAAACTCCCTGCGCGTAGTTTTGCACAAAGTTAGCCGTATTGGTTTCACTGGCATCAGCAATCACCTGAATGGGAGCAATTTGATCCGGTCTATTGCGGTATTGTGTGAAGTACGAAGGAACGATGAACATCCCCCGGATAGCACCGCTCGTCAGATCATCTTGCAGAGCACGTCTGTCCCGGACGATTTTGACATCAAAATATCGAGAATCAGTGAGCGATTTAGCAAAACTCTGGACATCAGGGGCCGTATCTTCCATCACCAGGCCTACTCTTAAATGGTCTAAATCTAGCGAAACACCCGAGCCATAGAGAAAAATCAGCAAGAGCGGCAAAAATACCGTGATTAAAATACTGCTCGGATCGCGCATGATCTGAAAAAATTCTTTGACCATGAGCGCACGCATCCTGCGCGCTCTTCCCTCTTTAGCTTCTTCTATCCACTTACTCATGTTCTTTAATCATTTGTATAAATGCATCTTCCAGCGTTGGATTTGGATTTTTTTCCGACTTCACTTTATCTTTGAGGGCATTCGGGGTGTCCATCTGGATGATCTTTCCCCCATAGATAAGCGCAATCCGGTCGCAATATTCTGCCTCTCCCATAAAGTGAGTCGTGATCATGATCGTCACTCCCTTCCCCACAAGTCCGTTGATGTGGTTCCAAAATTCTCTTCGTGTGATTGGATCAACTCCGGAGGTCGGCTCGTCTAAGAAAAGGACCTCGGGGTGGTGCATGTTGGCGCACGCTAGGCTGAGGCGCTGTTTAAATCCAAGCGGTAGCATCTCGGAGGAGATATTTAAATACGATCCCAAGCTAAAAACGTCGATCATTTCATCGATTGCAGCTTTTTTTTCTGCATTCTTTAAATTGTAAACACCGGCAAAAAATTCCAAGTTCTGTTTGACGCTCAAATTTCCATAGAGGGAGAATTTCTGCGCCATGTAGCCAAGCCTTGCCCTAGCCTGCCCCGGCGCCAGCAAAAGATCAAGCCCGTTGACAAACGCCTCTCCGGAGGTGGGTTTCAAAAGTCCGCAGAGCATTTTAAACGTCGTTGTCTTGCCTGCGCCATTAGGGCCTAAGAGCCCAAAAATCTCCCCTTTTTTCACCGTTAGAGATATCCCATCAACAGCGGTAAACGCTCCAAATTTTCTGATGAGATTTTTTGCAATCACTGCCGGCTCTTCGTCGTTCTTTACAACGGGTGCAAGATCGGCCAGCTTCGACTCGCCTCCAGGCCCTCCTCCCAAAATATCGATAAAGGCGTCTTCAAACCGAGGCGCTACGCTTTCCATTTTTGCGCCTTTATTAACCCCTCTCTCGCGGACTACAATCCTTAAGTCTCTCCCCTGAATCACTCCGTCCGTCACATTCTTATCTTTCAAGAGCTCAAAGAGCAGTTTGCGCCGGTCACCTTCAATGTGCGTGACTTCAAAAACTCTACCTTCGACCCGTTCTGTCAATTTCTTAGGATCCCCGCTGAAGAGAAGCTTCCCCTCATTGAGAAGCAGCACCGTGTTGCATTTTTCCGCTTCATCCAAATACGCTGTGCTCCACAAGACAGAAATACCGTCCTCGAGCAGCACATTGACCATTTTCCATAGTTCGCGCCGAGAAATTGGATCGACCCCGACACTCGGCTCATCGAGCAAAAGAAAGGCCGGCTTTTTCACTAACGCGCAGGCAAGCCCTAGTTTTTGTTTCATCCCACCCGAAAGATTTTTTGCCAAAAATCCCGTGAACGGCTTCAGCCCAGTAAACTCGAGCAGTTTTTCACACACATCTTCCTTTTCTTTTCCAAGGACATTTCTGAGATGGGCATATAGATCGAGGTTTTGCTGAACGGTGAGATCTTCATAGAGCCCGAACTTCTGCGGCATATAGCCCGTCAGGTAGTGGATAAACTCAAAATCTTTGATCGTATCGTATCCTTCGACGGTGATCGTGCCGGAAGTCGGCGTTAAAAGCCCTGCCATCAAGCGAATGAGGGTCGTTTTTCCCGCACCGTCGGGGCCGACAAGGCCGATAATTTTTCCTTTTGAGATCGAGACATTGATATTTTTCAAAGCCGGAGCCTGCTGGGGAGAAAATAGCTTGGTGAGATCCTGAATCTCGACAAGTGCTTCGCTCAAAGGTAACTCCGTTATTTGAGGTTCAATTTCACTGTGACAGGCATTCCCTGCACAAGCTGATTGTCAGGATTGTCTGCATAGACACGAATGCGGTAAACGAGATCAGTTCTTAGCTGTGTCGATTCGACTGTCTTGGGAGTAAATTCAGCCACGGGTGAAATAAAGCCTACCGTCCCAGAATATTTCCTTCCTGTATCGGTATAAACTTCTGCCGCCATCCCGTAATGGACTTTCCCCAGCTCAGGTTCGTTGACATATGCCCGGATCCACACCGGCGAGCTCACCGATAGCGTATAAACTGGGTCGGCAGGATTGACCACAGTTCCCGGCTCGCGGATCCGCGTCAAAATAATTCCATTTGTCGGTGCATAGGCCTTGGTGTAAGAAAGATTGTCTTTGGCAATCGCGATGTTTGCTTCTGCTGCTTCTAAATCAGAAATGAGCTGATCGCGCCTGGCCTCTGCATTGTCAAGGTCTTCCTGCGAAACAGCTCCAATCCCGATCAATTCCAAACGCCGTTTCAATAAAATTTCAGCATTCTCCAGATTTGCTTTGACCGATTCAGCCGATGCTGACGCCTCTTTTAGCTGGCTGTCATAGGGGGTATCATCCATTGAGCACATCAAACTCCCCTCAGAAACCTTGTCACCTTCTTCAAAGAGGAGTTGTTTGACTTGTCCGCTCACCCTAAAACCGATATCGACCTGACGGACATCGACATTCCCGTAGAGAGTAATATGATTAATATCTTTTTTCTCAGTATAAGCACGATCAATTAAAACGATGATGATCGCAGTCAAAGCTAGAATAACAATGACAATTAGAATGTTTTTTTTCATGCCTTCTTAATTTCCATCTATCCCCCGATGAAAATAAAGGCAATGACTTTCTAAGAAGCTGTTTTAAAACAGCTTCTAAAGGATTTCAGCTGCAATCGCGGCCAGCTGAGAACGCTCGGTTCTTTCGAGGAACATCTGGCCGTAGCCTGCATAATCGCGCATTTTGCCAATGACATAAGTGAGCGCATTCGAATCTTTATCGAGATACGGATTATCAATCTGCGTCGGATCCCCTGTGAGGACAACCTTCGTCCCTTTTCCTGCACGAGAAATGATCGTTTTGACTTCATGGGGAGTCAGGTTCTGCGCTTCATCGATGATGATATACATCTTAGGAAGAGACCGGCCCCGGATATAGGTCACCGCTTCCATCTCCAGCTTTTTGCTGTCCATGATCCATTGCTGAGCATCTGCTCCATTGCCAACGCCGCTTGTCGATTGGCAGAGAAATTCTAAGTTGTCATAGATCGGCTGCATCCAATGGTATAGCTTCTCTTCTTTCGTCCCCGGCAGATAACCGATGTCTTTTCCAAGAGGAATGATCGGACGGCTCACCAAGATCTTCGTATAGACATTTTCATCAAAAACTTTGCGCAGCCCCGCAGCTAAGGCAAGCAGCGTTTTTCCCGTTCCTGCAGGACCAGTGAGCGTGACAAGAGGAATGTCATCGCGCAGCAGCAGATCCATCGCACATTTTTGTTCCACGTTGAGCGGCTGAATGCCCCAGACATCTTTGGAGAGCTTCATCAAAGGTTCAAGCTTTTTAGTTGCCGTATTAAACTTACAGACAGCAGACGACTGCTCAGCACATGTCATGATACAGTATTCATTCGGAGAAAAATCTTGAATATCCAACGAAACGGCACTGTCTTTAAAGAACATATCGATGTCCCGCTTAGGCACTTCGATTTTTCGATACCCT
>DASUCX010000155.1:0-3881 GCA_036275855.1 Rhabdochlamydiaceae bacterium | reverse complement strand
TTCGTATCGTCGAAGACGGACGATTCTTTTCCTTCCGCTGCGAGTTTCAAATTCGTTTCGATCGCTTTTTCTTTGGCCTGATAGATTTTGCGGTAAAGCGAGTACATCTCCTCGTTTTGCAAGATCCGCTTCGCAGCACTCTTTTTGAAGTGTTCATCCTGAGGAATATCATCGAGATGGATGACCTCGACTTCTTTTTTTGCCATTAATGTTTTCAACCGGTTGATCAAAGAAGCAACACATTCGAGATCGCGGACCGAGATCTTGGTCAAGAGGTCGGTGTCATCCAAAACCGCATAGAGGAAATGGAAGTACTCAACAATTTCGCGCTCGGGCGCCACAAAATGGGCCTCATTTCTTTGAGCAACCAGATATTTTTGCAGCAGCCGCTGCAAAATCCGTTTGCTGGAGGCCGATTTGAGATTTTTTTGAACCTCTTTGATCTGGCTCTCGATTTGGGCCACACTCATCCCGCCGGTGCTGTACATATCGGTGATTTTGAAGCTCAGCTGCGCAATGAGCGTGTTCGATGACTGGGAATCGGAGATCCAAGCCACAGGAGGCTGCGATGTCGTCAGCTGCGTCTTATGGTGATCGACGACGCTGATCACATCAAGATATGGAGGGATTTTCGTCTCTTCACGGTTGCAGAAATCCCGCAGAGTCACCGTGCCAAGCGGCGTTTTAAAAATATCAGTCGCTTGGATGATCCCGATTGGGAAAACTTTTCCATCTCTATCGGAAGAAGTCACCGTCAAATAATGGAGTCCATCCATTTTTGTCTTGATTTCCTCAAGATCAGCGCGGTAATTGATGTGATGCGGCTGCAAGCCTAAAACCTTTGATTTCACCTGCAGAGCGACATCGAGTTTATCGACATATTGCCGGACAGTGAAGATCGCGTTTTCTAGAGCGCCGATCACTTCAGCCAAATAGCTGAAAATATGGGTCCGATCCTCCGTCAGCTGCCCCTTTTTGTCGAAAAGCTTGGCGTTGCTAACAAGCGAGATGAACTTTTCGAAATCAAAGATCTTCAGATGGGACATCGCTTTGGCAAAATCCGCAAAGGTGCACTGAAGGCCTTGTTTGATTCCCAGAACTTTATGGAGATATTCGGTGACAAGTTCTGTCTGCCTTTTGGTAAAATCTTGCGCAGGCTCGCACTCTTCAATTTTGAGCTTGAGCACTGTGTCGAAAAATGTCTTAAGTTCTTTCGGAGTCAGTTTTTCGATTGCAAAAATCGAGATCAGTTTTACATGGAGTGAATTTTCATACCAGCGGAGGCACTGATTTAAAAGATTGATCACCGATTGGACCCTATCGACATCGGTGCTGCGCCATTCCCCTAAGTAAAATCCCTGAGGATCGACGAGGATAACCGCATGCGCTCCATCATCATGGTCGATATCAAAGACCGAATCTTTCAGCTGTTTTTTCTCCACGCCATGCTGTGTCACGAGATCGAGCCCCGACACAGAAAGCGCTGTCCGGTGTTTGGCCAAATGAGAAAAAACCTCCATCCCAAACAGATTGTAAAAAAGAAAAGGAACTTCGACTTGGGCAGGAGGCTCTCCTCCGGGAATATTCCAGACATGCAATCCTTCCGAAAGGCGTGCCGCAAACGCATCGACCCATCCCCAAAACGAGGCAATCGTGGTATCTAAATCGGGAGACCCGTGCGCTGTCACATAGTGGCTTCCCGGGTAGACTTTTCCCATGCCGACCGGAAATAACACCTGATACGCTTCCCTGGGCACCCATCGCCCGGCAATCTTGCCTCGAATATAGCGGTTTTCATGCGGACTCAGCCCTGAAAACTGATTGAGCCAGAGCTCAAAATGATTGAAGTGGAAATGCTCCAGAATCTTTTCTTGATTCACCCTCTCTACAAAATCGAGCACTGGGATCAACAAAAACGACCCCTCAGGCGCCGCCTCAATAAGCCTGAGCAGCGTACGGCTGACCTGCTCATGCTTTTCTTGCTCCGGCAGCTTTTGGAAAGTCGGCTTTTTGAATTCTTTCCAAACTGCTTCAAGCCTAGGAAAAGATTCTTTTGAAAGGACGTAATCACCCAGATGCTTCATAATTCTCCACGTACAGTATCAATTTAAGCTGTCTTTAACAATTCAGTTGCATTCAAGGACATGGGTTCTTGACTGTGTTTAGTTTCCGATAATTTCTGAGGATTAATTTCTTTGAAAATCGTGTTAATTTCCTTATCTTTAATCATCTCAAAAAACAGCATACGGATATAAACTTCATATACAGGGGCAAGAGGATTCGATTTTTTCTCCCATTGAATTACAGAAGCATGTGTTACACCTAATTTTTTACCAAATTCTTCTGTAGTTAAATCCATGAATTTCCTCATGAATCGTAATTCTCTTCCCGTTAGAGGAGATGGCTTATGAATTAGCCCCTTGAAAACTAAAATCTGAAGGGCATTCAAATCAACATCGATTACCCATTCTCCGATTACTTTTTTCATCGGACAATCAATAAGCTCAACGGGAAATCCGAGTCCGTTGAATATAAATGTCTTTTTTTTTGTTTCCATATTTAAATCTCCATTACAGTAATGATCAACATCTCATCAACAAACGCAATTATTATCCTAGCCTCTCTTTTTTGCTCTTTCGTTTTCCCCTGAATTGCATATCTCCAAGTCTGGGTTCTATTATTCCATTGAGTTTTGAGCTTGTTATGCGAGCCTGTTTTTAAAATATATAATATATCTTTCAAGTCAAGATCGTCTTTTTTTAGCTCTTCATCCGCATGCCGAGTAAGGCGGTATCGGCTCTCTTCTAAGTGTCTGAGGATTTCCTTTCTCAGCTGCGAATCCTCAAGATACTCATCTGTATTCTTTCTCATCTTCGCCAATATCTATCACATGCATCGCAATTGTAACATTTTTACAGAATTAGAGCATAGAAATAACGCAACATTCTTTGTATCAACGAGATACAAATTAAAAACAAACTTGACAATGTAAGAAACATTACAACCCGGGATAGAGTAATGATTTAAAATTAGGCACTTCTATACCGACGACGCCCTAGTACAAAAAACCGAAAAGCCAGAGAGGGATTTTATTACCAACGCCAAGTTCCAAATCATCGAGTACAAGATAGGAATGTGGATGCAATTTCACTTGGGTGAATCCTTTATTCTTGCCTCCCACTTCAAATAGATAATGTTCATCGATGAGGAAATCGCCATCCATGGGCAATGTGACCGCGTGATTTTGTGATAACATGGCGAGAAAATAGGTTTCCCTGACAGTGCCTTTATCGGGGTCTTTAGAGGAAATAGCAAACAGCTGATTCGTGTTATCGAGATATACTTTGTCAGGCGATTCCAGCTTGGATAATTTGTTAGAGGTCTTGGAGATGGAATGGATGAGGCACGCGTCTTCCAGATGTGAAAAATATGATTTTAATGTTCGAGGATCACCGATATCCAGAATCTGCATTATTTTTTGCCAGTTCGGTGTAAAGGGGACCGCAGTTGCAATGAACATCAGCAGTTGTTTGATTTTTTTTTCGCTGCTGCCGACAAGATGTGGGTAGATGGCGGCTAAGTCTGACTCGATGGTCATATGAAAGCTTTGTTCTAAGGTGATTTTGTAGGCATCTGGATCGTTAATTTCGAAATAATAAGGGTAGTACCCAACTTTGAGATATTTGTTAAATTCAGGGATGCTTTTGAACGGGAGTTTATTTATAAGTTCGTCGGCAATTTTTTGATGATTTTGGCAGATCTCGTCCAGGGAATAAGATGGAAGCTCCAACCCATGCGTAAGTTCTAAATATTCACGAAAAGAAAGCCCCTGCATCGTATACGAAGCGCTGCGACGAATCAAGTCATGGCTGCCCTTGTAA
>DASUCX010000154.1:0-3058 GCA_036275855.1 Rhabdochlamydiaceae bacterium | reverse complement strand
GGAAATCAAAGAGCAGCTTTTTTTCAAGCGGAGTAAAGATAAGCTGCACTGCAGCTTCTCCTTTCTGCCTTATCTTTTCATTTTGAAAAATGTTCAAAATGAAAATGAGTCCGCAGAGTAAAATGACCAAGTTATTGAATGAAAACGTCGGCACTGACCTGCTCACCATGCGGACCTTCCAGTGGGCAGCCGTCTTTTTTACCTGAGGAGATTCTTGCCTTGGTTCAAAACGGACATCATGGGGATTGTTTTGCCATTCTTGATAAAGGGCCCACGCGTGATCAAATTCGTCTTCCTCCACAATCCAAAGGCGGAAGATCGTCTTTCCCTCGGCAGTTTTTGTCGCATCATAAAGGCTTTGAATCCTTTCTTTTTTCAAGGCGGATTGAAAGCCAAAGACCTGCCTCTCGTCTTTAAATTCACCGATTAGGCGCATGTATTATACCATTTATGAAAAATAACTTTTGGTTAGACAAGGAAGCTGCACAAATTTTTTGTCTGGAGCGAGTGACCATTGCTGAATAGCAAGGCACGAGTGAAGACGAAAAATTTGTTGCAGAGCTGACGCAGTTAAACCAAAAGTTATTTTTCATAAGTGGTATTAACTATTTTTTTGATCAAGGTCGACGTTGAAAGCCCCGGAATAAGTTCGACGATATGGATCCGTCCCCCATGGGATTTAACGACATCGGATTCGATGCAGTTAGCTCCGTACTCAGCGCCATTGACATGGACATGCGGTTTAATTTTAGAGAGCAAAACACGTGGATCTGTCTCTTCAAATGCCGTGACAAAATTGACAAACTCCAGCGCTGCAATCATCCTAAGGCGATACTCTAGCGGAACAATCGGCCGAAGCGGGCTCTTATATTGTTGGATGGAGCTGTCAGAATTGAGTGCTAAGATGAGTAGATCAGCTTGGAGCGATGCTTCATAAATCATATGAAGATGGCCTGCGTGTAGCAAATCGAACGATCCATTGAGAGTAGCAATGGTCTTGCCGCTCTCTTTTAGCTCGCGGGTCTTTTCCTCTAATAATGAAGGATCAATCCACTTCTGAGAAAAATATTCCTCAAAGTTTTTGGGAGAACGCGACATTAAAGACCTCATCGTAGTTGTCGACAAAATGGACTTGCAGCCCTTTCTTTACATAGGACGGCAGTTCATCAAAATCCCGTTTATTTTCTTTAGGGAAAATCAGCACTTTGACACCGGAGCGGCGGGCGGCAATCACTTTTTCTTTCACTCCGCCGATTGGGAGCACTTTACCTGTGAGTGTCAGCTCTCCTGTCATCCCGAGATCTTGTAAGATCGGTTGATTCCGGAGCAACGAGACTAATGACGTCATCATGGTCACGCCCGCGGACGGCCCATCTTTCGGAGTTGCTCCTTCGGGGATATGAATGTGGATCTGGCTCTTTTCAAAAAACGTTTTTCCAGGAGCGTATTTTTCATAGGTGCTTTGCAAATAGCTCCACGCGATCTGCGAAGATTCTTTCATCACGTCACCAGCTTGTCCAGTCAGCTTCATCTCGGTTTTTTCCGAGGAAAATTTGACAGACTCAACATATAGCGTCGCGCCTCCCAGAGATGTCCAAGCAAGACCCATGCAAACGCCAATCGGTGTACGCGGATAATACCGATCGCTGGTGAAGATCGGCTTGCCGAGATATTTTTCCAAGCTCTTATCAGTCAGATGATGCTCTTCGTGCTTCGGTTTTTTCTTTTTCTTGGCAGCTTTTTCTTCTTCACGCACCACCTTCACGGCCACTTTACGCATGATCTTTTTCAAATTATTCTCAAGGCTCCGGACGCCTGCTTCCCGAGCGTAACCGTTGATCATTTCTTTGAGGGCGCCCACAGAAAATTCGATATCTTGCGACTTCAGCCCCATGGTTTTACGGTTTCTAGGGATCAAATACCGCTGAGCGATCTTGATCTTTTCTTCCATGATGTAACCAGAAAGTCTCAAAATATCCATCCTGTCTTTCAAAGGTTCCGGAATTGTATCGAGAACGTTCGCTGTCACGATGAACAGAATATTCGATAAGTTGCACCGGACATCGAGGTAGTGGTCCAAGAAATCTTTGTTTTGCTCCGGATCTAGCACTTCGAGAAGTGCGGAAGCTGGATCACCTTGATAACTATTGCCTAACTTATCGACCTCATCAAGCATGATGACCGGGTTCATCGTCTGGGTAAATTTGAGCGCCTGGATCAATTTGCCCGGCATCGCTCCAATATAGGTGCGGCGGTGCCCCTTGATCTCTGCCTCATCGCGCATTCCGCCGACGGAAAAACGGTAGAATTGACGATTGAGCGCCCTGGCAATGCTCTTGCCAATGCTCGTCTTTCCAACGCCCGGAGGGCCAACTAAACAAATGATGCTGCCTTTGACTCCACCGGAGAGTTTCCCCACGCTGATGAATTCCAAGATCCGCTCTTTGATATCTTCGAGGCCGTAGTGATCTTCCTCAAGAATTTTTTTAGCTTTGCCTAAGTCATGCGACTCTTGGCTAGTGATCCCCCAAGGAATAATCGTCAGCCAGTCGAGATAATTACGGCAGACCGCATATTCGGCCGATTGGATTTCCAAAACGGAGAGCTTATCCATTTCCTCGCGGATCACCGTCATCACATCGTCGGGCACTTGCCTTTTTTTCAGACGACTTTCGAATTTTTCCAAATCGATCGATTTGTCTTCTTTTTCAAGACCAAGCTCTTTTTTGATCGTCTTAAGTTGCTCCCGCAGGAAGAAGTCGCGCTGAGTTTTCGAGATGGTCGACTCCATCTTCTGCGTGATTGAATTTTGCAATTTGCTCAAATCGAGCTCTTTTTTAAGCAGCATGAGCGCTTTATCAATCCGGGGGTGGAGGTCAAAAGTCTCTAATACATCTTGGAGCTCTTCTCGTCCTGCGGTTGTTAACGCCACCGCAAAATCAGCGAGTTTTCCCGGCTCAGTGAAATCAGAGTGCGACAAGAAAATTTGCAGCTCTTCTTTAAAGAGAGGATTCAATTTCAGCAGTTCTTTGATCGTCGTGATGATGCTGATCGAATA
>DASUCX010000153.1:0-23078 GCA_036275855.1 Rhabdochlamydiaceae bacterium | reverse complement strand
AGGCAATTGATCAATGTTAAAGATCTTATGCAGTTTGAGCGGTTTGTTCGTATTTGCGCTGGACGTATTGGACAAATTATTAATATGGAAGAGATAGGAAACGAAGTTGGTTTATCTTCCCATACGGTCAAAGAATGGATTTCCATTTTGGAAGCTTCTTTCATTGTATTTCGCCTTGAGCCCTATTATGAGAATTTTGGTAAAAGAATCATCAAATCTCCCAAATTGTTTTTTTCGGATGTTGGACTTGCCACTTACTTACTAGGAATTGAAAATGAAGTCCAAGTAAGTCGAGACCCTTTGAGGGGTCGTCTCGTTGAAAATCTTGTTATTCTTGAATTGATTAAACATAGAAATAGCCAGGGCCTTGATTCCCAACTCTATTACTATCGCGATATTCAGAAAAATGAGATTAATGTTGTTTTTAAACAGGGGAATTTGCTGATCCCCATCGAGATCAAATCTTCAAAGACTTACAATTCAAGTTTTCTTGAAAAAATTAAATATTTTCAAAAGCTTGTTGGAGATCGTGCTCCTATTGGATATCTCATCTACGCTGGAGATCAAGAGCAACAAATCCACTCGATCAAACTCTTAAATTATCAGCATGCAATACAGGCTTTGAGTCCTGCTATAGAGAAAGGATGGGGAGGACAATGGAGATGACTAAAGAGGCAGCAAGAGCAGGAGCAGAAGGAACGAAATTTCTGAATTGAGATAAAGCTGGAATCATAAAAAGTCCTATTTTTACCGGATATTTTACCAGGAGAAGGCATTATTTGCCATGGCGGAGAATTTCCAGGGCTCAAAATATTAAAAACATTTTTTAATGGTCGGAGCCCTGGGAGAATTTCTCTCTCAGGTTTTCCAAGAAAAGATACAACACCGGGGTGAGATAAAGGGTCAGGATTTGGGAGACGATCAATCCTCCAATGATGACAAGGCCGAGCGGGATGCGGCTTTGGGCCGTCATGCCGCCGATGCCAGAGGCGATCGGGACAGCTCCCATGAGGGCGGAGAAGGTGGTCATGAGGATGGGGCGGAAACGGGCACGGCAGGCGTGTTGGATGGCTTCTAAAGGTTTTTTGCCGCTCGTGATGGCATCATTAGCAAAGTCGATGAGGATGATGCCGTTTTTCATGACGATTCCTAAGAGAAGGATGAGCCCGACGAAGGCGTAGAGGGAGAGGGGGTAGTGAAAGATAAAGAGGGTGAGGAGGCCTCCAAGAGCTGCGGGAGGACGGGTTGACATCACGGTGATTGGGTGGAGGAAGTTTTCATAGAGGATGCCGAGGATGATATAGATCACAAAGATGCAGATTAAGAGAAGAATGGAGAGGTTGGCAAACGAGTCTTTAAAAACATCGGCAGTTCCTTGGACATGCCCGGTGACGGTGGGCGGCAGGGTTTCATGGGCGAGTTTTTCAATTTTTGCGACAGCCGGGCCGAGAGCATTTGCGCCGACGTCGAAAAAGATGTTGACAGCAGGAAGGCCGTTAAATCGGTTGATGTTTAGGGGCCCGACGGTTTCGCTTTGGCGGGTGGCAGCAGAAAGAGGAACGAGTTTATTGGTTGAAGAGCGGATATAGAGCTGAGAAAGGAGAGAGGGATCGCTGTAGTACTTGGGCTCGAGTTCTAAAATGGCGTAGTATTGGTATTCAGGATCGTTGATGGGGGAAAGATTGCTGGCGGAAAAGGCATACGAAAGGCCATTTTCGATGTCGGCAGCGGAAAGATTGAGAGCTGAGGCTTTGTCGCGGAGGATTTCGATATTGAGTTGAGGCTGTTTAATCTCGAGGTCGGTGCTGACCTGGGTTAGGCCGGGAAGTGTTTTCATTTGTTGGATCAGGGTTTCTGTCGATTGATAAAGCAGCGATTGATCGAGGCTTTGTAAGGTATATTGGTAGGGAAACTTGATGTCGGTCGTTGAAACTTGAAGATCGATGAGCGGCATGGGTTTGAGGAACGACTGGACGCCGGGAAAGGTTTGGAGTGTTTTTTGCATCTCTTCGATAATCTGGGGCATTGAAGATCGTTTCTTATAGGGCTTAAGTTGGATGAACATCTCTCCTTTATTGTCATCGGGAAGAGCTCCGATTGAGAAGATCGTTTCAACGGCAGGATGATTTTTGATCTGCCGGGTGAGCTGGTCTTGATACTTCATCATTTGGAACGGAGACGTTCCAGTGGCGGCTTGTGTGTGGACAACGATAAAGCCGATGTCATCGGGTGGAAGGAAGTCAGCCGGAAGAAATTTAAAGAGAAGAATCGATAAAACGACAGAGCATGCTCCGACGATCAGCGTGGTTTTGCGATGCTCTAGGACAACGGCAAGGGTTTTCTCATAGAAAGTGACTAAGGAGAGATTGAATTTTTCAGAGAACCTTTCCATGAACGTTTTTTCTTTTTGCTGATGATGGGGTCGGACGAGGCGGGAGCAGAGCATCGGTGTGAGTGTCAGGGAAATAAATCCGGAAATTAAGACGGCGGCGACGATCACGACGGCAAATTCATGGAAGAGCTTTCCGATGACGCCGTCCATAAACAGAAGCGGAATGAAGGCAGAGCATAGAGAGAGGGTCATCGAAACAATGGTAAAGCCAATTTCCTGAGAGCCTTGCAGGGCGGCTTCGAACGGCGGCATGCCTGCTTCGACATGTCGGACGATGTTCTCTAAAACAACAATGGCATCGTCAACCAGAAATCCAATTGAAAGAGTGATCGCTAGGAGCGAGAGGATGTCGACGGTGAATCCCAGAAGATACATAGCGGCAAAGGTCCCGATGATAATTACGGGAAGCGCCAGGGCTGGGATGAGGGTATTCATCGGTGTGCCGAGGTAAAAGAAGATCACAAAGACGACTAAGAGGAAAGCAACGCAGAGCGTCATTTCGACATCGTGGATGGCTTCTTTGATGTAGACGGCTTTATCGAAGACTCGGTTAAGAGAGACGGATCCCGGAAGGGCTTTCTCGATCGTGGGAAGAACGGTATTGATGTCGGAGATGACCTTCATCGAGTTGACGCCGGGCTGGGTCAAAACTCCGAAGATGACGCAGGCTTGGTCTTTATCTGAAGAAAGATACCGGAGGTATTGTTTGTCATCATGGGTACTGTCCAGCGACCTGCCGACATCGCGGATCCTGACGATATTGCCGGTATCGTTTTTGATGATGATCGAGTCGTAATAGGCGGCTTGGTTAAGCTGGCCATTGACATCAATCGTATATTCGCCGGTTTTACCAAAGAGCGTTCCGGTGGGGATATTGACGTTGGCGCTTTGGATGGCAAAGGCAACTTCATCGATCCCGACTTGTTTTGCGGCGAGTTTTTGCGGGTTGACTTGAACGCGGACGGCAAAGGGAGATCCATAGACGACAACTTGGGCAACGCCGCTAATTGTGCTGAGTCTCTCACCGATGAAGGTGTAGGCATAACTGTAGAGCTCATGCAGGGGCATGGTATCGGAAGAGACGGTAAAGTAGAGAATAGGCGTTTGCGAAGGGTTGGTTTTGTCGTAAGTGGGGGCATAGGGGAGATTTTGCGGAAGCTCGGGGCCTGCGGTGTTGATCGCATTTTGCACATCGAGGGCAGCCGAATCGATCGATTTTTCTAGTACGAATTGCAAGACGATGGTTGCAGCGCCAGTGGAGCTGGTTGAGGCAATCGACTGGACACCCTCGATCTTTAGGAATTGCCTTTCTAAAGGACTCACGACGTTGTTTGCAATCGTACTCGGGTTAGCGCCAGGATATTCAACACTGACTGTAATGGCCGGATAGTTGACATTGGGCAGGTCGCTGACTGGAATTTGCTTATAGGCAACGATCCCAAAGAATAAGATGGCGATCATCACAAGAGTTGTCATGACAGGGCGTTTGATGAACAGCTGCGAGATCATTTAATGACGACCTTAGCTCCGGGATAGAGATTCAACTGGCCTTCTAGGACGACGGTCTCGCCGGGAGCGACTCCCGATTCAACAATCACCTGTTCTTCTTCTTTTTGGCCGGGTTTGACTTTTCTAAGCTCGACGGTGTTATCGGATTTCACGACATAGACATAGGGGCCGTCTTGTCCGATCTGCACGGCCTCTTTCGGGAGGAGGATCGCATCTTTTTTTGTTTCCAAGATCAGTCTGACATTAAGGTACTCGCCGGGCCAGAGTTTTTGATCTTCATTGGTAAAGAGCGCTTGAAGAAGAATCGTGCCTGTCTTTTCATCGACTTCGTTGTTGATCAGATAAAGAGCGCCTTCGATGCATTCGTCGTTGAGGATGACGGTGGTTTTAAGGGTGTTTTGCTGTTGCAGCGCTGTGATGCGAGGCAGATCTTTTTCGGGAACATAGAAACTGACGCGGATCGGGGAGATCTGATTGATCACGAGGATGATATTTTCAGTATCGCCATACCCTCCGATGGGGACGTAGTTGCCGACGTCAATCTGCAGCTTGCTGGTAACGCCTTTAAAGGGGGCTGTAATTGTGCAGTAGCTCAGATCGATCTGGGCCTTTTCGACAGCGGCCAGCGACTGTTGAACGGAGGCATCGGCAGTCGCGGCATTGGTGACGTAACGATCATAGTCGAGCTGGGAGACATACGCATCTTGGACTAGTGCAGAGTACCTTTCGACGGTGTCTTTGGCCTGACGTAAAGTCGCAAGGTTTTGGGCAAGCTCTGCACTCACACGATCGAGCTCAGCTTGATACGGAGCTGGGTCAATGGTGAGCAGAAGATCGTTTTGCTGAACCTCTTGCCCTTCGGTGAAATACTTTGCAATGATGATGCCTTGCGCCTGGGGTTTAATGCGGGCAGATTGATTAGGCTCAACATGGCCGATGTATTCATAGAAGAGCGGAACGTCTTCAACTTTGGGTTCTACGACGGTGACATACGGAGGCGGAGTGACGGGAGCAGGAGGCTTGGAGCAGGCGGCAAGCAAAAGTAATAAGAAAAGTTTTTTCACTGAATTTCCTGTTTTGATGGAGGCTGGAGTGTGCCGGCAGCGTAGCTGAGATTGACGAGGGAGTTAAGCCATTGGTTAGTGCTGCTGACTTGGCTCGATCGTGCGTTGGCAAGGGTGCTTTGCGCCGAGACAAGTTCTAAGATGGTGGCGACGCCGGCTTTATACCGGCCAAGGATTACGTCGTATTGTTTTGAAGCTGTCTCTAAAAGATTGTCGGCAAATTGGAGAGCGTCGAAGGCTGTTTTGACAGAGGAGTGCGTGGTGACGACATCTTGAATGACCGAGAGCTGATTTTGGCGTAGCTCAGCTTCGGCGGCGGTTTTATTTGCCCGGGCTTTTTTCAAATTGTTGAGAGTCGAAAATCCTGAAAAAATCGGGAAGTTCAGTGCAATGGTGCTGGTGAAGTTGACGTTGAGGTTGCCGCCGGGATTTGAAAATTCTTGGAAAGCAGTGGCATTGTAGGTGACGGTTGGCCAAAACTGGCGCCACGCGGCGTCGACAGCGGCTTCTTCTGAACGGAGACGCGCCTCTGAAGCAATCAGGTCGGACCGTTTCCGCATCGCAATTGCAAGCAGTTGATCGGCAGTCTTGAGCATCTCGTCAATGGGCGGCACGGCAGGGAGTTGCAGGATGTTGATCGATTGGTTGGAACTGACGCCCATATCGGTGAGAAGAACCGCTCTCGCATTGATCACCGTCTGTTTTTGGTTGACAAGGGAGATTTGGGTTTGTAGAAGCTGGGTTTGGGCTTGCAGAAGATCCGATTTGTCTTTAGTGCCCGACGCGAGTTCTTCTTGCACGGCTTTATATGTCGTCTCTGCCGTGATGAGGTCGGCTTCTTGCGCAGTCAGCTGTTCTTGCTGACTGAGGTAATTGTAGTAGTCGGTCGTGACCTGCTGCATGACGGTTTGGATCTGCCGGTTGTGTGTAAAGTCGGCGTAGAGAAGCGCCTGCCGTGCAGATTCCGTGGTCGCCCGTGTCTGTCCAAAGTCCAATAACGTATAGGAAAGAGATAGTTCCGGACCCCAATCGGAGAGAAACTGCACAAACCTGGGCGTGCCGAACTCCGGAGGATAGGTTGTTTTCGATCTTTCGTAGGTAAAATCGCCATTCAACGTTGGGAAGTAAGGGCTTTGACTCTGTCCATAAACAGCCGCAGCAGCACGTGCTTTGGCCCAGGTCAGTTTGGTGGTGGGATTGTTCCGCAAAGCGACATCGATAATTTCTGCAAGTGACAGAGGATTATTCGGTGAAAAGCACGTCACATCCGTAACATCTAGCGGCTGTTTGTACATCGTAGAAGGCGACGGCGGAGCATACGCGTACGGGTCGAGGACGCCATGAGTGCAACCGGCGAGTAGCACAAGCGGTAGCACATATTTTCCCTTCACCCGCGATTCCTCCCCATATTATGGCTATAGGGGAAGGGGAATTAGGTGTCAAAAAATTTCTTTTAATCGTATTTAAGCCTTGACTGGAATGTAGTTTTTTGGCTACATTCCATTGACATGGACTTCGTAGAAATTGAGTTATATGTTCTACCTTCAGGTAAAGAACCTTTTACAGAGTGGGAATCGCGTTTGAGCCGAGGTGTACAATCGATCGTAACGACCCGTTTAGCTCGTTTGCGAGGTGGTAATTTTGGAGATGCAAAATCGATTAGTAATGGAGTCTATGAATTAAGGATACAATATGGTCCCGGGTATCGGATATATTATGGAAAAAGAGGAAAAACAATTGTCATTTTGTTATGCGGAGGGGATAAGTCAACACAGAAGAGGGATATCCAAAGGGCAAAGGAACTATAGGAAAATTACTTGATAAGCCAAAAGAGGAGAAAAAAATGAGAAAATTCAGAAACTACAAAGAATACCTGTTTAAGCGATTAAAGAATCCAAAAGATGCTGCTGCTTATCTTAATGCAGCTCTTGAGGACGAAGATCCTAAAGTTTTTCTAATCGCTTTGAAAGATATCGCTGATGCTAACGGTGGTGTGGCTAAACTGGCTAAAACAACGGATCTGAACAGAGAAAGCTTATATAGAACTTTATCGCAACGTGGGAACCCTCGGTTGCATTCACTTCTAATGATTTTGCAGGCTTGTCGTTTGGATATTTCTATTCGACCTGCAGCTGCTTAATTTTTGTTTTATACCGCGATAGTGCATGCTTTTTCTTTACCTGTGATCCCTCTCCATATCATGGCTATAGGAAGGGGAATTAGGTGTCAAAAAAATTCTTTACAATAAGAGCGGAGATCAAGAATCTTTCCTGAAAAGCCCAATTCTTTTTCTGCCCGTCTTAAAGCGCGCTCCTCGCGCTCTAAAGTTTTGGGATCATCGATATCCCAGACAACTTGGATCATTTCGTATTTGCCGTGAAGATCTTGGGTGATAAAATCAATCTCATATCCATCTGAAGTTTGATAGTAGAAAATTTGTTTTCCTTGACGTCGTAAATCAAGGTAAATTTGATTTTCCAAGAGTTTACCTTGATTTGAGGATAAGTTAAATGTATTGGCACCGATCAAACCGTTATCGATGGCATAGACTTTTTGAGGATTTGTTTGTTTGCGTCTAAGGGATTCTGTGAAAATAGGAACGGGAAAGAGTAGGAAAGCGTTTTCAAGGTAGCTTAAGTATGTATATAGAGTGTCTTTTCCAACTTTATGCCCTTGGCTTTTGATATCTTTGTAAAGTTTATTAATAGAGAAAAGCGATGAGACATTTTTAAGCAGGACGCTAGTAAAATATTTCAGCAGTGCTATATTGCCAACCTGGTATCGTTCGATGATGTCTCTAAAGATGACAGTTTCCACATAGCTTTGGAGCGTTTCAATCTGTTCATTCGCTATCAGGCTTTGTATCCCGGGAAATCCGCCCATTTGAAAATAATCGAGTAAATAACCCCGTTGTTGATCTTCGAGTTTTTTTCCTAAAGACTTGCTCGGGACCTCAAGATGATGTGCTGCTAGATATTCCCTAAAATTATAGGGCGCTATTTCAATGGATAAAGATCGTCCTCTCAGAGAAGTTGCAATTTCTTTGCTAAGTAATTTTGCTGAGGAGCCTGTGGCATAAATTTGAACATTTTTTTTATCGAGAATCCTTCTAAGAACGAGAGCCCAATCTTTAACATTTTGAACTTCATCGAAAAATAAGTAGCAACAATGGTCATGGTTAGCGGGATGCAAGGTGTACCATAAATCAACCAGCTTTCCCATTGCTTTATAGTCCAAGGGTAGGATTCGATCATCCTCGAAGTTGATATATAAAATTCGATCCAAGGGAAGTCCCTCATCGACCAATTTGCGTATCGTTTGGTAGATAAAATACGTTTTTCCCGATCGCCTCATCCCGATCGCAACTTTAATCATATTTTTAGCTTCAGGAAATTTGTAATCTCGGGGTGTGCTATTTTTCGTTAGTTCTAGAGTCTCTTTAAGTTCTTCCTGCAACGTATTTAAGAAGCTTTCCATCGAACTGTCCTTCTGTATAAGGATAGTTATAGCACAATCTTTCCTTCTGGACAAGGAAAGATTTATAAGTAGCTGATTTTGAAATAGTTAGAATGCTTCAGGCCTACAAAGTAACAGGTTGTGAATCAGTAGGCTGCACTTGAGCGGTCGGAGAGCTACGTAACTTGCATGGTGACCGATTTTCCGTCGGGGCTGCTGAAGTGGAGGCGGTTGCTCGGTTTAATTTCTTTTCGGACGATGCCGTCGGCAATTTGGTTCTCCATGCTCCTGGCGATTCCGTTCGCAATTCCACGTGCTCCGCGCTCTGGTTTATAATAAGTCGTCGCCAAGAACTCAATCAGGCTATTATCCCATGTCATTTTGAGGTTGGGGCATTCAAGGTTTTTTTCGACGCGTTGTTGAAGTTCTGAACACCGCAAGGTGGCGATTTGACGAATTTCCTCATTTGTCAGGGGGTAAAAAATTATGGTTTCCTGAATGCGGCCGATAAATTCCTGACGAAGATTTTGGGACAGGAGTGTATCGACTTCTTGAGCCAATTTGGCCTCTTCTGTTTTATCCGATTTTTCCACGATCAACTTAGCGGCTAAATTAGAAGTCATGATGAAAATGGTGTCGAGACACCGCACAGTTTCGCCATTTCCATCTGTCAGGCGCCCTGCATCGAATAGACCGAGTAGAAGATCGTAAATGCTAGAGTCGGCTTTTTCGATTTCGTCAAATAAGACGACCGAAAGGGGCTTTTTCTTGAGCCAATTGGTTAACTTTCCCCCTTCTTTATAACCACTATAGCCTTTGGGGGAACCAATGAGCTTATTAATATCGGACGGATGTTGATATTCCGACATATCGAGGCGCAAGAAATGGTCTTCCGATGCGAAAAGGAGCTGTGACAACACCTTCGCACTTTCGGTTTTCCCAACCCCTGATGGGCCTAGCATTAAAAAGACTCCTGCGGGACGTTCTTGATTTCCCAGTCGAATTCTTGCCCGTCGCACAGCTTGGCATAGAAGAGTGATCGCTGTTTTTTGTCCGATAATCTTTTTGGAAATGGAGGCTTCTAAACGATTTAAAAGGTCTTGTTCCGATTCTTGAAGTCTTTGTAAAGGGATCTCCACCTTGTCAGACACTAATTGACGGATCATATCTGCTGTCACAGCACGTGAAAATTTTGCACGAATTTCGTCGATTTTTTTGTCTAATTTAGTGGCATCATCCACTTGAGTTCTGATCAAGAGCAGCAGTTTTAAAAATAGCGTATATTGCTCATCTGGGGGCTTGGAAGCTTGATTGATCTTAAGACGACTGGCGGCTTGATCAAGCAAGTCGATCGCTTTGTCGGGAAAACTTTCGCTTTTGAGGTAACGCTCTCCCAATTCAACACAGGTTTTAATGGCTTCCTCATCAATACGGACACCATGATGGGCTTCCAAAGTTGGAATGACTCTTTGAAGAACTTTTTCCATATCGCTCAAGGAGGGTTCTGGAATCTTGACCGTTGGAAAGCGCCGTTCTAAAGCAGGATTGTCCTCGATCAGGCATTGATAGTCCCAGTTGGTGGTGGCTCCCATACAGGAAAGTGTTCCGTCAGCCAAGGCTGGTTTTAAAATATCAGCGACTTCTTCTGACTTATGCTTGTTTAAAAAAATGTGAATTTCATCAATAAAAACAATCAGATTGTCTCGATTCTCTTTGGCTTCATTAACAATACCTATGAGTCTCTTAATGATGGTATCACTTGAATATCTCTCAGTCCCAGCTGCAAGCCGTTCCCAAAATATAAGAAAAATCCTTTTTCGTTTGTAAATATCGGGAAGTGTTGAATCACCACTAACAATTTTTTGGGCAATACCCTCTGGAATGGAGGTTTTTCCAACGCCAGGGGCGCCAATTAAAAGAGGGTTACTTTTCTGATTGCGTCCTAAAATTTCAGCTGCCAAACGGATCTCTTTTTCTCTTCCAAAAAAGGGACGCAATTTTCCTTGCTCGGCTTCGAGTGTCAGGTCGCGGGCGCAATACTGAATCCAGGGCATAGCCTTGGGCAGGATCGGCGCTTTTTTGTGGAAAGTAGTGGGCTCCCATGCAATTCCTCGGGAGGAGTGCATCTCTTTTTCTAACTGTTCAATCAGTGTGTCGAAATTTTTTTCAGACCATAACCGATCGAAATAAGGTTTTTGGGATGTGTTTTTGGGAGGAGTGAAAAAATTGGAGACGAATAGAATGACAACGTTAATGCCGGGAATGGAAAGAAGGGTCTCATAGCAATAATGATAAAGTTTTTTAAAGCGATAAGTGGATGCAGCTCTCAGGGTTGCCTGAGCAATCTGCTCAGCTTTAAGCACTTCTAGATAGGGTTTCTCAAGTCGCTTAACGACGTAGGCGACCATCATCCCTGGCCCGCAAATGACGACAAACTGCAAAAAAGATTTTCTTAAAGCTCCAACGGCCATCACACCCATATAAACATCAATTTGTTGGCAAGCGTGTAATGCGATGTTGCGATGTACTCAATTTGTAATCCCATAAGGGTATGGAATTTTAGTTTACGATAGGTTTGGCGTCAATTCCAAAGTATTTGGATGGGGCAGGCCCAGAGATCGTCGCCTAAAAATTCGATGTTTGTGCCTTGATGCAGAACAATGCCTCGTTTGAAATGGTTGCCTGCGATTTTTTGCAAATGCCGAAGACCTTTTAAATCGTCGGCATGTAAAGAGCGGGACGTCTTAACTTCAATGCCTACTATGGACTGATCGGGTTTTTCCAAAACTAGATCGACAGCATAGTCGCCATCTCGGAAGTGAAAAAGTTTGCAGGAAGATGCAAGCCAGCTATTTTGTTTGTGGAGTTCATTAAAGGCAAACGTTTCTAAAAAATGGCCCATGAGAGCAGAATCTTTTTGGAGTCGAGTAGCATTGACATCCATCAGTTGGGCCATCATGGCGGTGTCGCAAAGATGGAGTTTTGATGATTTTGTGATTCTTTTGCCTAGATTGGAATACCATCCCGGAAGGTAATGAATAAAAAAAATGGCTTCTAGTAAACTCATATACCGGCTGAGGGTCATCGTCACCATGCCAAGAGTACGAGATAAATCCGCCGCATTTAGGATCATGGATGATCGCGTCGCAAGCAATTGTAATAGGCGAGGGATTTCTCGCAAACCTTCAATATTTGAAATATCGACAATATCTCTCTCGAGCATTGTTTGGAGATAACTTTTGAACCATCTTTGCACATCGGACGCTCCATCAAGAGATTGAACGGGAGGAAATCCGCCTTGCAATAGGATCTCAATCAGATTGGTTAAAGGCTGAACTTTTTCAATTTCAAAAGAGTTAGCGAAAACTTTATTGATGAAAGTCTCCTCAGAGCCATGAAGTTCTCCTTGGGATAGAGGATAGAGGTTTAAAATTCCCATTCGACCTGCTAAAGAATCGGCAAGATCCGGAGATAGAAAAGGATTAGACGATCCTGTCAGGAGATATCTTCCAGGTTTTCTATTCTTATCGATATCTAACTTCATTGGTAAAAAGATCTCAGGAGCTCTTTGGATTTCGTCGATAATGACGGGTTTTGGCAGCGATGCCAACCAGCCTGCGGGATCCCGTATTGCGCTGGATAAAGCGATATCATCGTCTAATGTGACAAAATGATAACCCTTCGACTGGGCTACTTCTTCAACGAGTGTTGTTTTGCCTGTCTGTCTGGCGCCGGTGAGTAGCACCGCAGGAAAAATCTTGAGATGTTTTTCTAGTTCGGTTCGGACGTGACGTTTATACATTTATAACTTCCATTGTTGCAAATTCTAACAGTTGCTGTTATGATTTGCAACATCTGGATATAAGGGCCTGGTAGTTAGGGGTTTCTCCTAGAGCTTTTTCAGAAGGAGATCATTCACAATCGCCGGGGAGGCTTTACCGCGGGAGGCCTTCATGATCTGGCCGACGAGGAAGGCAAAGGCCTTCTTGGTGCCTGCACGGTAGTCGGCGACAACTTGAGGATTTTCGGAGAGAACTTGATCGACAATGGCTTCGATTTCTCCGGTATTGGAGATGGGTTGGAAGTCGGGGTTGCCTTTGACGATGGACGAGGGCGAAGTGCCGGGTTTTTGGACCATTTCATCGGCGACGCTTTTGGCGATCTTGCCGTTGATGGTGTTATTATCGATGAGGGTGACGAGTTCTGCAATGTGATCACTGGGAATTTCCCAGAGAGTTTTGCCGAGCTCTTTGAGGCGGCCGGGAAATTCGACGGTCAGCCAAATCGCGAGCGCTTTTCCGTTGGAGCATTTTTTGAGGGCGGCTTCGAAATAGTCGGAGAGCTTTTTGTCATTGATGAGGAGAGTTGCAGGCTGCTCAGGCAGCTGAAGCTCTGACAGATATCGCTTGTACCGCTCGCGGGGAAGTTCGGGGAGGGCTTTGCGGATCTCTTCAACGTAGCTTTCAGTCAGAACGATCGGCGGAAGATCGGGTTCGGGGAAGTAACGGTAATCGTCGGCTTGTTCTTTGACGCGCATCCGGATGACCTGGCCTGTTTCTGTATCGAAGCGGTAAGTTCCGTGTTCGATTTTTTCATGGGGATGTTGGGAGTAGAACTGGATCTGGCGGCGGATTTCGGATTCAAGGGCGATCTCCATGTGGGAGAACGAGTTCATGTTCTTGATCTCGATTTTATTTCGAAAGCCTTGCTGCCCTTTGAGGCGGACGGAGATGTTGGCATCAATCCGGAGAGATCCGGCTTCCATGTTACAATCGGAAGCATCGAGGTATTCCATGACGGCTTTGATGGCCATGGCGTAGGCGGAAGCCTCTTTGGGAGAGTGCATACAAGGCTCGGAGACGATTTCTAAGAGCGGGACGCCGGAGCGGTTGTAGTCGATGCCGGAGAAGTTGGTAAAATGTTTGAGCATGCCGGCATCTTCTTCGAGATGGGCGCGGTTGATCTTAAAATGTTTTGTCTCTCCGCTGATGTCGGCTGCGATCGATCCACCGCGGACGATGGGGTGTTCAAATTGGGTGATTTGGAAGTTTTTAGGCGTGTCGGGATAGAAGTACGATTTTCTGTCGAAGCGGCTGACTAGCGAGATGTTAGCGTGGACGGCGCACCCAAATTGGACGGCTTTATGGACGGCTTCTTTGTTGACGGTGGGAAGGGCGCCGGGCTGGCCTGTGCAGACGACGCCGATGTCGGTATTGGGTTCTGAGCCGAAATGATAAGGCTCTCCCCCGAACATCTTTGATTGGGTGTTTAGCTGGACGTGGATCTCCAGTCCAATAATGGTCTCCCAATTTTCGTAGTTCACATCAACCATGGGATGCCTTCTTAAAGTGTGGGGGGATTTTTTTGGTGAACTGGGTCTTGAGTTCAAACTGGTGGGCCGCTCTTAAGACATCGGCATCATGCAGGAAAGGTCCTGTGAAATGGAGTCCAAAGGGCCGGCCTTTGGTGCAGAAACCAGAAGGGAGAGATAGAGCGGGGAGTCCGGCGAGATTTGCGGGGACGGTATACATGTCTTGCAAGTACATTTGGAGGGGATCCTGGATTTTGCCGAGTTCAAAAGCAGAGGTGGGAGAAGTCGGGGTCACGATGAGTTGACATTTTTCGAAGGCTTTTTGATACTGGCGGATCAAGAGAGTGCGGACTTTTTGAGCCCGTTTGTAGTACGCATCTTGATAGCCGGAAGAAAGGACGTAGGTGCCGAGCATGATGCGCCGTTTCACTTCTTCCCCAAATCCTTCTTGTCGGGAAAAATCGAAGATCTCATCCAATGTCGTTGCACGGCTCGATCTTTTTCCAAATCGGATGCCGTCAAAGCGGGCTAAATTTGTGGACGCTTCGGCTGTCGCAAGGACGTAATAGACAGCGATGGAATAGCGTAAGATATCGAGGTCGATATCGACGATGCTGCAGCCCAGATCTTTTAAAACGGTAACAGATGCCTCAAAGTTCTTTTTTGCTTCAGGCTCTAATCCTTCTAAAAAGTGCCAGGGAACTCCGATAGATATGCCTTTGAGAGGGGCGGCAAGTTTTTGGAGGTAGGCTTCAGGAGGCTGCGGAACGCTGTTGGCATCTCTATCGCACGGCTTCCCAATCACTTCCATGATGAGCGCCGTATCTTGTACGTTGGTCGTAAATGGACCAATTTGATCAAGCGATGATCCGAAAGCGACAAGTCCGTACCGGGAGACTCTTCCGTAACTCGGTTTAAATCCGACGATGCCACAGAATGCGGCAGGCTGGCGGATGGATCCGCCGGTGTCGCTTCCAAAGCTGATCGGGGAGAGTCTTGCTGCGACCGCAGCAGCAGATCCTCCGGACGACCCTCCAGGCGAGACGGCAAAGTCCCAAGGGTTTTTTGTGACTTGATAGGCCGAGTTTTCAGTGGAAGAGCCCATCGCAAACTCATCGAGGTTGGTTTTCCCAATGAGAAGAGCATCTTCTTCTTCTAAGAAGCGGGTGACGGTGGCATCGAAGACGGCTTTATAGTTAGAGAGGAATTTCGAGCCGCACGTTGTTGTCACGCCCATGATATGGATATTGTCTTTGAGAGCCATAGGGATGCCGGCGAGCTTTCCCAGCGGCTTCTTTTGCAACCGTTTTTCATCTAGACGCTTGGCATGAGCAAGTGTTCGTTCAGAGAGCACTTCAAGGAAGCAGCTAAGCTCAGGGTCGTGCTTTTCAATCCGCTTTAAAAAGACCTTGGCGATCTCTAGAGCACTGACTTCGCCTTTAAGAAATTGATCGCGAAGAGCATGGGCGGCGAGCTGATACAAACGTTCTCCTATTGCTGTTTAAAAACGGGGGGGACTTTGATCATGCCGCCGACCTGGGAAGCCGGGGAGGGGGCATTGGCCAGAAATAAATCACGAGAAAGCGGCTCTTCTGGGATATCTTCCCTCAGCTTGTTGGTGAGCGTTTCTAAAACGGTATGGCACGGAGGAACTCCTTCCGTATCAACTTCTTGGAGCTGCTCCACATAGGCAAGCACATCCTGGATGCTTTTTGAAAACCGTTTCTTCTCTTCTTCAGTGCAGGAGATCCGGCAGAGGCGGCTCAGTTTGTTAAAATCGGACTCGTTCATCTTTTGGAAGAATTATAGTGAACTTTTGCCTCTAAAATCAAACTCTTTTTCAAAAATTTGACGAGTCGGCCTAGCGTGAAACGCTGGCCGATGATTATTTGAATGGAAGATCGATTTTCCTGGACTACCTAAGAGACTACCTAAGAGTTAGTGGCATTTGCTTAAACGTTTAAAAAAACGATCTTCTGCTCGAGGGTGACCTCTCCTATATAGGGATAACATCTCTTTGACGACATCCCCGCTACAGCCATCAGGCTGTTGATTGATTTCAGCTTCTGCTAAACTTGGGCTTCTTATAGGCGTCTTTTTTGCAATCAGGATTTTATGTAAGACACTACGATAAATAGTAGGTTCATTTGTTTCCAAGTCTTTGTAAGCATGAGTTTTGTCTTGCAGTGTTTTTGATTTGTCTTCCAAAGTCGCAACCACTTTCTGTAGACCAACAATTTTTCGTTGAGTCCAAACCGCAGAATCAATAGAAGAAGAGATCCTCTCAGGATCTTCGTTTTTGAGCAGTTTTTTGTCGAATCGAGCATAGAGCTTCCATTTAGTCAGTGTAGACCAATCTAATTTCGTTGCAGACCAATCAAATTGAACATAGTGATAATGAGATGCGATCAAATAAGCCACTTTTAAGGGCAGCAGGCGGAAGCTTGTCCAAATGCCTCGTATCGTTTTATCAGATGAGCGCCATTGGTCTCGAAAGCCTTTAAGTTGATTTAACCCTTCGACATCTTTTTCTAGCCTATTATATTCTCGATTACCAACTTTGTTTGTCATTATAACTCTCCTTTTTTTAATTCGAACATTTTAATATATTGATGTAATAAAAATAACATAAAATATAATCTATAGGTTTCCTTTTTTTGGAAGGATCTTTTCCTAATGGTAAAAAATTTAATTTTAGACGACCATTATATCGAAAGGATTTACTCCCTTTTGGAGAAAGGAGAAAACCAGCGGGGACAACTCTTCCGCGACACCCTTTCTTATTTGTTTCAAAAATAAGGTGACAATCAACTCTTTTTTTCTAATAATAAGATTATGTAGGAGGACATTATGAAATTACTAAACGTGTTGGCTTTGCTTTTAATTCTAGCGGGTGCCATTAACTGGGGACTCTGGGGCTTTTTTCAATTCGACTTCGTTGCCTGGTTCGCCCACGGAAATACCAGCTGGCTTGCTCGTCTTTGCTATGCCATCATTGGACTCGGAGGGGTTTGGGGTCTGGGCTTCCTTGGCAAATGCAAAGCACTCTGCGGCGGATGCTGCCATGATCATAAACACGGCGGTCCTGGCGACAGCTGCAAAATGTGATTGGCGCATCTTTATTGTGTGAATATAAATTTAGGCTTCTGAGGGGCAAAAGTCGCTGAGAAGAGCTTAGAAATTCGATTAAACAAAGCATTGAAAGTATAACCCCATGTTTTTTGGTATTCGAGCCTGCTTTGAACGTACCTTGCGATGAAGTCCAAACGTTCTTGAAGAGGAGCTCCTCGTGAAGGCGAATCGTTAAGCTCTTCTAATTTGACAACGTCTGCGATAATCACTTGAGGAATAAGAGTCTGAATTTTTTGAATAGCCTCCATATTTAAAGGCTCCTCTTTTAAGGCCTTAACGAGCTTGTAGATCTGGGTAAGAGGTTGTAAAAGGTTGGTTATCCTCTCCTTTTCTGCCTCATCGTATTCGGTGTTAAAAGTAGAGAAAAGGCGTTCATGCCAATAAGAACCTAACAAGTCATGGCATCGATCACGACTCAGTTTTTGGCAATATTCCCCATATTTGGCAATGATATCGCGTATGAGTGCCTGACTGTCTTCGGAGAGAATAAGCGGAGAGCGGGTATCGATCTGAGCCAAACTCTTTTGTACATCGTCAGGAAGTGCTGCATCTCCACTTTTGACCCGGTCATTTTCCATCTTTTCCAATATTTTTTGATACTCGGCTTGACGTACAGTTGGGTTATTCCGTATAAAAATGGCTGTAATGAAATCAGTCACTCCTTCTTTGATGCTTTTGTCTGGCATTGTGTAATGAACATGTGGTTCGTTGTTGAAGAACACTCTCAGTGAAGCATCATTGTTATGGACATTATGAATGAATTCATGCTCGAGATCATCGCCTTGAACCACACGCCCCTTTAGGTCTTGCAAGACATAATGCAACTCTTCGGTTTTCCTTCCATAGACAGTGATGAAATGGCCTTGGATCTGAAGAGTTTTAAGAAGAGGACGGTATGCCCACGGATTCAGAAAAGAAAAGAATGAAGGAGAAGGAAAATGGTATTCAAACATATAAGCCTCTGCAATAAGTCGACATTATAGCAATAAAACCATTTTAAGGCCTTTTAATTTGAATAGGGTTGATTTTGAAATGGGCTCTTTGTATTTTAAGTCCCATGCCAACGAGTCATCGCATTTTAGTCACAGGCGCTTCCGGATTCATTGGAAGGGCTGTCGTCGGTCACTTTAAGAAGCAAGGTTATGCCGTTAATCGGTTAGTGCGGGATGTGCGGCAAAAGGCGCCCGATACGGTTTATTGGAATCCGATGAACGAAGAGATTAATCTGGATGATTTTGAGGGATTCCATACCGTGATTCACTTGGCGGGAGAAAGCGTCTCGGATGAGCGGTGGTCTGATAAGAAAAAAGAAGCGATTTTCATCAGCCGTGTGCGGCATACGTGGTTATTGGCCCATGCGCTTTCGAGATTGAAACGGCCCCCGAAGGTCTTCTTTAGCGCGTCTGCTGCGGGATATTATGGGGACAGGGGAGATGAGATACTGACGGAAGAGAGCCGGAAGGGAAAAGGTTTTCTATCTGATGTTTGCGCTAAGTGGGAAGAGGCCAGCCAGGTGCTTGACCAAATGAAAACACGGGTGATAAGGGCCCGTTTTGGAGTTGTCCTTTCGCCTGAAGGTGGCATGCTCAAGCGACTGCTTCCATTATTTCGGTATGGCCTTGCCGGAAGGCTAGGCAGCGGAAATCAATGGATGAGCTGGATTGCTCTTGAAGACTTGATTGGTGCGCTTGAATTCACCCTGAAGCAAGACGTCAAAGGAGTTTTCAACTTCACTTCTCCCAATCCCGTTAAAAATAGTGAATTTACGCGGCAGCTGGCAACGCTCATGCATCACCGTCCTTTTTTGCCTATGCCTGCTTGGTTAATCAAGTTGGTTTATGGAGAAATGGGAAAACAATTGTTGTTATCAAGTACAAGGGCTGTTCCAAAGCGGCTCCTAGATAAAGGGTTTCAATTTACGAAGTCTAAGGTCGAACAATTAGAGACATTCTCTGAATTAAGACTTCGTTAATTTTAGTGATTATTTAGGCCTCTTTTCGGCTCCTGTGGAAGGGTCGATGCACTAGATTTAGGGCCAGATATGCCATTTTTTAACCATATCTGGCCATAAATGATTGCGGTTTTAGGGCCAGATATGGTATTATGAACCCATATCTGGCCTGTAGACTAGGGAGGCATCGATGTCAAAGGATGAAATTAACCGATTTATTGGTCGAGAGGATGAGCTGAAAACCATTCTTGGGGCAGCTCAAGAAAAACAAGCCAGCATCATTGTGGTGTACGGCCGTCGACGTGTAGGTAAAACGGAGCTGATAGAACATGCATTAGGCCACAGAAACCTCCTTAAACTCGAGGGTGTTGAAAACGGTGATATGCAGGCGCAAATGTATCGGGTTCTGTACCAACTGTCAAAGGTGCTAAGTGACGCGAATATCGTCCGCATGAGGTTTAACACGTGGCTGGAATTATTTGACTTCATTGCCGGCAAGATCTCTCAAGGGCAGTGGACACTCTATCTCGAGGAAGTTCAGTGGCTGGCTGAATACAAGGATGCGCTGATTTCTGATCTGAAATATGTGTGGGATAATAGTTTGCGACACAATCCCAATCTATTGCTTGTGTTGTGCGGTTCCTCTCCTGCGTTTATGCGTAATCAAGTGGTTCATTCCAAGGCGCTCTACAATCGATCTATTTATGAAATCAACCTGAGAGAATTCTCGCTTAAAGAAACACAAGAATTACTTGGAGACAGATCCTACCGCGAAATCATGGATGCCTATCTAACTGTAGGTGGCATACCTGAATATCTAAAGCGTGTAAAAAAACATTCCTCTATTCAGATTGGTATTTGTGATGAAAGTTTCAAGAAAAATAGCTATTTTCTTAACGAAAAAAATAGAATATTCATCAGTAGTTTTGCATCAAATGTGCATTATGAAAAAATTATCGATTATCTTAGCCATGTCAAGTTCGCTAGTAAGAAGGAGATAGAAAACCATTTAAAAACAAAAGGGGGTGGAAATTTAACCAAGATCTTAGAAGATCTCGAAATGTGTGGATTTATTGAACGGTATATTCCGTTTCAAGTGGGCAATAAGAGCAATTTGGTACGTTATTGTATTGCTGATAGCTACCTCCGATTTTACTTCAAATTTATCTCTCCTTTGTTAGATCGTATTGAGCAAGGTGATTTTAACCACAATCCACTTCATGCTTTAAATAAAGAATCGTATCAAAAATGGCTGGGATTTTCTTTTGAACGTTTTTGCCGAAGAAATAGTCAAGTGATTGCAGCAATCATCGGATTTTCCGCAGTTCGATATAAAAGTGGCGCTTTCTTCAATCGCACTACCGTCGAAGAGCAATCAGGATATCAAATTGATCTTATTTTCGATCGTGCTGACCATGTATTGACGATTTGTGAAATTAAATACACTTTAGGAAAAACTGGGGTTGAGGTGATGGATGAATTTGAAAAAAAATTGCGTTTGATGCCGGATTTAGAAAGCAAGACGATTGAGAAGGTGCTAATTACTGCAACTGGGGCAACCGATGCGCTGCAAAAGTTAGCCTATTTTGACAGAATCATCGATTTAGACGATATTTTCAAAGAATTCAATAGGCAATAAGGCTTAATTCTTTAATTCCGCTTGGAGGCGCTGGGTTGCCTGAAAATAGCGCGAGACTTTTTCTTCATCTAGCATCACTTGATGGAGAACAGTGTCTACGCTGTCGAGGAAGTCTGCGACGACTTGGCTGATTTCTCCGCCGAGTTGTAGGGCAAGACGTGACATTTCGGAAGCGTGCTTCAGAAATTCACTTTTGGCTTTTTGATGAGCCAGAGCGATTTGGGTGAGGTCTCCTTCTTCTGTCAGGACAAGAAATTGGCCAACGTGCAGGCTGATTTGTCTTTCAAGATCGATGAGCATTTGCTTTTCAAGTGGATGCTCTCTTTTTTTTATCTTATTTTGCGGAAGCTTTTTGGAATAATTTGAAGACTCTTTCTTTCTAGAAATAGACATAATTAACCCCGCTTGTTTATAAACTGATTTATATAATATAGGTTTTTATTTGTAAAGATGCTTGTCGACAATTAAGGTTCTTTGGTAATTTAAGTTTCTCAAGACCAGGAGGATCCAGTGGACAGCAGAATCATCGTATTAATCATGGCACTGACGACATTTTTTGCCTACCCATTTTTGTCAGGCAGCGACAGGAAACACGTGGCTCCTTTACCCCTGGATTTATCCATGGAAGAGGCTGACGATGAGCCTGAGCCGGAAGACGAAGACGAGCCCGTCATGATCGACGATGACGACGAAGACGTCGCAGACCTCCAGATTGGCATCGAAACTGAGTCGCTGCGGAAGTCAGCCTCTGATTCTAAGGTAGCTGGGGAGAGGCAGCAAATCAAGAGCTCGGCTTCCGATGCTCAGCTTTCCCGCGAAGACCTTGTCGAAGAAGATTAAGATCAGATAAAGAATCCCAATCATAAATAATCATATTATTAAATGCGCTTTTTTATTTCAGTTAATTTCAAAATTTCATTGATTATTTAATTGTCTAATTCTATTATGAACATACGAGCCGCATGCAAATGGGGGGCCGAAGTATGGGCGAAAAGCTTTCAATCAATCCTTGGACTGGGATGTGGGTAAGACCGCGGGAGACTATCCGCGCGATTATTCAATCCAATCCGGCCTATAAATACCCGTTGCTGTGCTTTATCTACGGATTTCCGATCGCTCTGCAGCTAGCCCAAAATTTTTCTCTGGGAAATACCTATGGGGCGGGGGCGATTGTCGGCGGAGCTGCGATCGTTGCGATCATCTTAGGGGTGATCATGATCAACATCGCAACGATGCTCTTTTCTTGGACAGGAAAATGGATCGGCGGTGTTGGGACTTATGAACAGATCAGAGCCGCGGTGGCCTGGTCGAACATGCCCAGCATTGTCTATATCGCTATTTGGGGCATTAATCTTGCGACGTTCGGAGTGAGGGTGTTTAGGAGCGACTTTATTGAGTCGACCTTCGTCGGCAATGAACTTTCGATTATTTTTTTCACAGCCGTGGCTCACCTAGGAGTTGCAGTTTGGGCTTTCATCATTACATTGAATGCGCTTGGAGAGGTGCAGGGATTTTCTGCGTGGAAGGCTTTGCTTAACATCCTGATACCAATCTTTGTCATTTTCGTTGGAGTGTCAATACTGGCCTGGCTTTTTACATTCTTGACGGGCACGCCACATTAAAATTTGGGGGGTAATTATGATTCAAAGAGGAATGGCAAAAACACTAATGGGATGGATGGGCGGCTTACTCTGCTTACTCTCACCCATGACTGCCGCTGGCGGCGGGACGCCTGCTAAACCCAGTGTGTCTGCTCAGGCGACACCGGTTATTGGGTGGAAGGAATTCCATTCAACACCGGGAAACTGCTCGATGATGTTTCCTGTCGAACCCGAGCATATATCAGAGAAAATGGCGATGCCGGACGAAGGATTTGAGCTTAAATATGACGCTTATATCTCTGCGGCCGACCAGCAAACTGTTTTCATGTTGCTGATTGCGCAATATCCTGACTTTGTCGATGAGTCGTATGCACAAATGAGCTTAGAGGGATTCCTTAATGGGATACTGACGCACAATCCAGGCAATCAGCTCTTATTTGCTGACCTGCTTTTAGTGGATGGACATGAGGCCTTAGACTTTTTTATCAGAACCGGCAACGTCTATTTTAAAGGCCGCGCTGTCATGGTAAAAAATAGCATGTATCTCATGGCGATGGAGTGCGAAATTCCAAAGTACGATGAAGTCCGCTACAAACACTTTGTGAACTCGTTTAAAATTCACGTGCAGAAAACGGCTTCGAAATAATTAAAATGTGAGTTCCAAGTTTCCTTGGGCGTAGGGTGCGGATTGGTAATGGTAGTATTTCCCGCGGTGGTTGTGGGAATCTTTGATATGAATCCATCCCCCGAAATCCCAACCTCCGGCCACGGAAATTCGGAGCAAGTGTTCAAACTGGTATTTTAAGATCAGTTCTAAACCATTCGAATGGACCGAAAAAATCGGGTTCGAATATCCATTGATTCCCTCCCGGGCTCTCCGGGGATATTTATAAGGTCCGCCAATACTGGAATAGGCTGCTTGGAGCGACCAGTTTTCAGTAAACGCGTAGTTCAAAGAATAATCGATTGGAAAGATGGCGTTGGCGCTCCAATTGTCGCAAAATTTCCAATCAAAACCTAAAA
>DASUCX010000152.1:0-6447 GCA_036275855.1 Rhabdochlamydiaceae bacterium | reverse complement strand
TCTAAAATTGCAACGCTCGTTCATGCGCTTCACAAGATTGAAGATCTGAATGAGTTCGATTTGGTTGTGACAAAGGGAGGAAATTGCCCAGAAAGCAAATTGGGTATTCGGTGTTCCATGATCAACACATTCCCTCAGGAGGCTGTTGTTAAGAAAGGTCGTATATCCGAAAGCGATATGCAAAAAATAATGGGAATGCTTCGCAAAACTCTTGGGCTTGGGGTAGAACTCTAATGTTTTTCTTTGCCAAGACTTCTTAGAGCCCATTTCATGGAATCCATAGTCATTTCCTGAAAGTCCGGATCAGTTGCATAACCTTCGTGCATCTTTGCAAGTTTCTGTTGTAGTTGTGGGCTTTTCTTGATTTGGTCATACGAGGGAATCTTACTGTTATGAATCTGGCATTCTGATTCAGTCATAGCAGGTTTTTTAAGTAAGAGGCTCGTAGTTTTCTGGGCGGTGGAAAATGAGCGATGGCTAAAGTCCCCATAAAGCTTCGAACACCAAATTTTTGAAATGGGCCTTGTGGTCAACCCGAGAACTACTTTTCCTGCCATCATATTCTCCTTGCTAAAAGCGGCTATATTATCCACCAAAAATCGTGAAAAATCAAGTTGTTCAACCAAAACCTCATATGAAAGAATGCAGGTCTTGATTTGCTCAAATATTTTTTTGCAACAACCTCAGAGTCATTCTTCAGGCGGTTCAATCTTTATTGTTTTCACCGAGCAATTGGGACGTTCGAAGCTAAACTCCAATGGCTCGAGATTAGTAAGAGTAATGCCATAGGAATCGTCGCTTTTAGCAAAGGTTGTCCGTTTCGCGATGTTGGCCACACGATACGCAATGCCATCGGGATCGCTGGCAGTACTGCAGCTCCTGAGTGCGATGATGCATCGAGGATCGAGCCCGGCAAACAGATCGGCAGAGATAGTTTCATTTGTCAGCTTGCCTGTATTCAGATTTCCGCTAAGAGTCATAGAAAAGCAAGAACCATGGGCTACAATGATCAGCCCCATAACACGCCCAAATTGTGTCGCACTTTGGATTTCTCTTTGGATATCTTCAACACAGGAGATTACACGGTACTTTACATCAAACCGTTTACTGAGTTGATAGATTAGACCAGCGTCCAATAAACAGGGTTTGAAAGCTTCATTATAGTCTGTTTCTGCTGTTAGGATAAGGAATTTTTCCTGCGGGCCGTTTCTCTTAAAGTACAAAAAGTGTTCTCCGCAGAGCTTTTTTATCGTTGTTTCGTAGCCCGTCAGCTGTTGTTTAAGGGGTTCTCTCGGGTCGATAAGCGAAATGGGGATGATTTCTTGCGATGGAAGACCTAGTTTTCGTTGATAGTATTTGTCGAGGCTTTGATAAAAGGCTTTCTTTCCCTGAAAGGCCCAGATAGCTCTGACACCATAGAGCTCTTCAGAGGCGTAGAAAGAAAGATCCTTGAGAAAGGGGATTCCAAATAGTTTCGTAAAGCATAGCCCTAAAGCAATAGCTACTGCGTGACACCCTATTAGACATAGACAGCCAAGGTTTGTAAAGCGGGGGGTGGGTGGTAACGGGCGATATAAATCGGCTAAGGCGATTTTGTATGCGCGCATGTCGCTGATGGTCGTCACGATTGATTTCATAGACCGCATAGACAATATGATAAAAGGCAAATAGGGGAGTGCGATCCAGGAATGCCGCTTCCATTTTTCTGTGTAGGTTTCAGGCCTTTGAGAAATAGGCCGGGGTTTTTCGGGATTATCACTTTTCGTTGGCTTTTGGCCATAGTATCGAGAAGAAATTAAATTGTAATAATATGTTTTAATTGACATGCGAATAATTATATAAGTAATGATGTTATTTTAAAATATTAATAAATAATTATGAATTATAAGGTTTGGTGTTATTTTTTTGTCATTTCCCACCAATTCCCACATTTCTAAAAAACATTATAACTCACTGAATGTGTAGCGATTAAAAAGTGATTTCGGTGGCATTTTATGGGTTAAAAACCGGAAAATTCTTGCGGATTTGATGAATCGGTGTTAAATTGTGGCAAAAGGTGAAAAAAGCGATGACCAGGTTTTTCTTCAGCGGATCTAGCCATGCAAAACTCGACGGAAAAAACCGTTTTGTTCTTCCGCAGCAAATGCGTTTTGGCTTGGTTGAAAACGGTATTTTAGAATTCACCATTGCTTTGGGTCTTGGGGGCTGTTTAGCGATTTATCGCAAGAGCGATATTGAGAAAATTGTCGAGAAGTTTCAATCCAAACAGCACCTGGCCAAGTACCAAAAATTCTTTACCTTATTTTTCTCTACCCTTCATCAAACCACCTGTGATTCGGTCGGACGCATCTTGCTTCCTCCGGTGCTGATGAAAGCCGTTGATATTAAGAGCGAGCTCGTGATCGCAGGGGTTTTGAATAAGATCGAGATCTGGCCGAAAGAAATCTATGACGCTCAACTTAAAGCTGCGATGGAAGGAAAAGAAGACGGACTTGATTTAGCGAAAATGACCGAAGAGGCTTTTGCTCTGCTTGATGAGGGCGAAGAGGATGTCTCCGACGCTGCGAAAAAACTGGCCGAACTTAAAGACAAATCATACGCCAAACATGAAAGCTGATCATACCTCTGTCATGGTCGCAGAGTTTCTGAAATTTTTCGAACCGGTGAGCTTGAAGGTTTTTTTTGAAGGGACAGTGGGAGCCGGTGGACATGCAGAGGCGCTATTAGAGGCCCATCCAGAGATTGAAAGGTATTTGGCCTGCGATCGGGATCCGGAAGCACTGGAATTAGCAGAGGCCAGGCTCAAACCCTGGAAAGACAAAGTCGAGTTCATCCGAGGAAATTTTGGAGATCTCGACCAAATTCTCCAAAAGAGGGGAATCAAAGCAGCAAACGGTTTTTTTTTGACCTAGGGGTATCATCCATGCAATTTGATAAAGGATATAAAGGTTTCAGCTTCTCTAAAGATGGACCTCTCGACATGAGAATGGATCCTGAAGATGATGTGACTGCAAAAGAGATCGTCAACCGCTTTTCTGAGCAAAAACTCGGGGAAATTTTCCGCGAATATGGCGAAGAGCCGCATTGGAAAAAAGCCGCCCGAGCTATTGTCGAAGCAAGGCATAAAAAACCGATTGAGACGACCCAGCAGCTTGCTTCTCTCCTCATGTCTGCCATCGGCTTTAAAAAAGGGGGAAGGCTCCATCCTGCAACGCTGGTTTTCCAAGCACTCCGCATCGTTGTGAATAAAGAATTAGAGGCGATCCAAAACGGACTCACCAAAGCGCTCAGATTTTTAGCTCAAGGTGGAAGAACCGGAGCGATCAGCTTCCATAGTTTGGAAGATCGTTTAGTCAAAAATATTTTCCGTACTGCGTGTCATCGATCTAAAAAAGATGGTCCGGCGGAGTTTATGAGGCTTTTAACCAAGAAACCTCTGGTGCCTGCCTTTGCCGAAATGCGGATGAATCCGCGGTCCCGCAGCGCCAAGATGCGATTTGTCGAGAGAATATAGGAAAAACCATGATCAGCGGCGTATTTCTTCGACTCCTCGCCTGCTTGACCATCTTTAGCTTTTTTATCTACTCCTATCTCGATAAACAAAATAGTTGCACAGAACTGAAAATGCATTTGCCCAAGCTGACGAAAGAGATCCAAGCGATCAACGAGGTCAATGCTAATCTCCAGTACCAGATCGAGTGTTTTGAAAATCCTCAGAACTTGCTCAGCTTAGCCGGCAGCCAGCAATATGCTCATCTTAAATTTCCTTTCATGGAAGAAGTCCTTACGGTAAAGGAAGGGGTTGCGCTACACTATAGCGCGCCTAAAGAACGAAAGGCCGAGCCGGCGAAGTCGAAGACCCCGATCGTTGCGACGAATTAATTCTTTAAGTTATGTCTGAAGAGCCCAAAACGCCACCGACTGCGCATGATCGACGTTTGCTTGTCTATGTCGCTCTGTTCTTGTTATTGCTTTTTTCGTTGATCATTGTTCAATTTTATAAAATTCAGGTCATCGATGGGGATAAATGGCGTCGAGCTGCAAATCGTCAGCATAAACTTTCCGTGATTGAGCCGTACTGCAGGGGAGTATTCTATTCCAATACCTCTATCAGAAAAGGGCATCCGGAAAAAGCCCAGCCGTTTGTGATCGATGTCCCGAAATTCCACCTCTATGCCGATCCCGAAATGATCCCCGAAGCCTGCCGTAACGACATCGTCAAACGATTGAAGCTGACGCTCGATCTTTCCAATGAAGATACACAAAAAATCGGTGTGCAGCTCGCAAAAAAAAGTCGCAGCCGGAAACTCGTCTTATGGCTCTCTAGAGAGATGCATGACAATATCACCAAATGGTGGCAGACCTATGCGAAGTCCCATAAAATCCCACGCAACGCGCTTTTCTTCGTGAGTGACTACAAACGGTCGTATCCGTTTGGAAAACTTCTTGGACAACTCCTCCACACCGTCCGTTCAGAAAGAGACCAAGCTACTCATCAATGCATTCCGACAGGGGGGCTAGAACTTTCCCTCAATAAATATCTCAAGGGAGAAGACGGACGGCGCGTGATCTTACGCTCCCCACGGCAGCCTTTAGAGACAGGAACCGTGATCAAACAGCCGCAGCATGGAGCTGACGTCTACCTGACAATCAATCACCATTTGCAAGCCATTGCAGAAGAAGAGATCGCTAAAGCCGTCAAGACCGCTAATGCCACCTGCGGCTGGGCTGTGATGATGGATCCCAATACGGGAGAAATTTTAGCCTGGGCCCAATATCCGTTTTTTGAACCAGCCCGCTATAAAGATTATTTTAACGATCCGAAAAAAGAAGAACACACCAAAGTCAAAGCCATTACGGATCCGTATGAGCCTGGATCGACGTTTAAAGACCTGACGATTGCTATCTGCTTACGCGCTAATACCGAATTAAAAAAGCAAGGCAAAGCCCCGCTTTTTTCTATCGATGAAAAAATCGCCACAAAAGCCCGTTTTTTCCCAGGACGAAATAAACCACTGAAAGATACCCATCACTATAGTTATCTCAACATGTACATGGGGATGCAAAAATCATCCAACGTCTACATGGCGACGATGATCCAGCGCGTCATCGAACGGATGGGAGAAGAGTGGTATCGAAAAGCCTTAGAAGATTTTGGCATTGGAACAAAGACCGGCATTGAGCTGACTGCCGAAAGCGCTGGGATGCTCCCTAGGCTAGGTAAAACATACCCGAATGGTGCCCTCGAATGGTCGAAAGCAACGCCTTGGTCTTTGGCGATGGGGCACAACGTCTTGGTTAACAGCCTGCAGATGCTCCGTGTTTATGGGATTTTTGCCAATGGTGGATACGATGTCAAGCCTACCCTTATTCGAAAGATCGTTAGAAAAGACGGCACTGTGATGATGGAAAATAAACCTGCACCACCTTCTCGACGCATTTTAGACCCTGAGGACGTCAAGACCATCAACAAGGCGATGCGGTTTGTCACGTTACCTGGAGGTACTGCCCGCAAAGGAAATATTCCGGGCTATACCGAAGTTGGAAAAACCGGCACGACAGAAAAAGTCATCAACGGTGTCTACTCGAAAAAAGACCATATTTCGACCTTTATCGGATTTGCCCCGGCCAATCATCCTCGCATTGTTCTTCTCATTGCAATCGATAACCCCGAGCACAAATATACTCCCGGTGTGGGCAGAAACCAAATGGGTGGAACCTGCGCTGCACCTGCCTTTAGCAATATCGGTTTGCGGACGCTTAAATATTTAGGCGTTCCCGAAGACGACCCTAAAAATGATGCCTGGGATAAAGAAGTCAAAGAGCTGAAAATGCTTTTCGACACTTGGAACCACAGATGAAACTAAAACAGTTGTTCAAAGACATCAACGTAACGTGGAAAGGGAGTAAAGAGATCGATGTCAGCTCCATCACCGCGAATTCTAAAAGCGCACAGCCTGGATCGCTCTTCATTGCCCGTCGAGGAAAAACCGGCGATGGTCATCGTTTTATTGCTGAAGCGATTTCTGCCGGCGCATCCGCTGTTCTTACGGATACGTATGATCCGTTTGTCGCAGTACCGCAAGTGATTCATCCGGATGTGAACAGTCTTGAACCAGTCCTTGCAAAACGGTTCTATCACGATCCTGCGCAAAAACTCTCGTTATTCGGCGTCACAGGAACCAGCGGGAAAACCACGACGACATTTTTGATGAAATATCTTCTAGAAGACGCGGTGCCGTGCGGACTCATCGGAACGGTGAACTGGATGACCGGTAAAAAAGTTTTGCCGGCCACTCTCTCAACGCCAGACTTGTTGACACTGATGCAGCTTTTTGGTGAGATGCACGCAGAGGGGTGCAAATCGGTGGTGATGGAAGTTTCTTCCCATGCGATTGATCAAGGAAGGGTCAGAGAGCTCGAGTTTTCCGCTGCCGTTTATACCAA
>DASUCX010000151.1:0-6377 GCA_036275855.1 Rhabdochlamydiaceae bacterium | reverse complement strand
TTTTCGACTTTTTTTCGCAGGGGTCATATCAACTCGCGTATATGACCCCCGCGAAAAAAATCGAAAACAGGCCAAAATAATCCCGAAAATCGACGAACCCTGAGTTACGCAAGAGGTCTACTGTAGAGGGGCAGATTTTTTCTTGCTGATGCTAGCAAAGAGCTTGAGCTCTTCGACAAAGAAGGGAGGAAACAGGTGGAGATAATGGTTTTCTTCGGAGGTTTTTAAGATTGTGGCGGCAGTTGTCACCATTTGAGAGGCAAGTTCTTTGGTTTTTCGATCATCGTCGGACCCTTGGTAAAAAAGGTCTTGTTGTGTGTGAAATTGGATGACGAGATCTCTCAGGTTTTTTTGCAGAACGATCTGCCTTTCTGACGTCGCAATCAAGTCGTCTAAAATTTTTAATTCCTCTCCATCCCGAGAAAAGCCAAAAAGCGACAAGCAAATAGTTGAAATTAGGGTAATTTCTAAGAAAAATTTGGGCAAAGCGCTCTTCATAAGTAGGAAGTTATAGTTGGGAATTTAATTAATTTCAACAGGGTGGTATAATCTAAACGAATCTACACAAAGGCTTTGCATGTTCGATCTTCTCAAGCAGATATTTGGCACTCAGCAGTCTCGTCTGTTAAAAAAGTATCAAAAAATCGTCCGCCAGGTCAATCTCGAAGAGCAAAAACTCGCCTCTTTGACCGATGAGCAAGTGAAGGGAAAAACACAGGAATTTCGAGAAAGGCTTGCAAAAGGAGAAACTTTAGACGATATCTTGCCGGAAGCATATGCCGTTGTTAAAGCTGCTTGCCGCAGAATGTGTGGAACGGAGGTTCAGGTCTCGGGATATACCCAAAAATGGGACATGATTCCGTATGATGTCCAAATCTTAGGCGCGATTGCCCTCCATAAGGGATCGATTGCCGAGATGATGACGGGGGAAGGAAAGACGTTGACGGCTTCCATGCCGCTCTATCTCAATGCCCTTACTGGAAAACCTGTCCACCTTGTCACTGTGAACGATTACCTGGCTCAACGGGACTGCGAGTGGAATGGGCCGATTTTCCGTTGGCTAGGGCTTCGTACCGATGCGCTCATCAACGCAACCCCGCATTTCAAGCGGCGAGAAGTCTATGAAGCCGATGTCGTTTATGGAACGGCTTCAGAATTTGGTTTTGACTATCTGAGAGATAATTCGATGGCGCAATCGGCAGAAGACCAGTGTCAACGAGGCCATTATTTTGCGATTATCGATGAGGTCGATTCGATCTTAATTGACGAAGCCAGAACGCCGTTGATTATTTCAGGCCCCTCTTCCGGCTCCAAGCAAATGTATGCTCTATTACAAGAGCCCGTGGCCCATATGGTCCGTTTCCAAAGAGATCTCTGTAATAAATATGCCAATGAGGCTCGGAAAGAATTAGACAATTTAGGCCGTTTTGCCGAGGGCGAGCTGAAAAAACTCTCTAAATCTGAAGAAGCAGATGTCAAAGAAGCTTTTCGTAAACTCTGGATCGTCTCGAAAGGAATGCCCCATAATAAAGTTCTTAAACGCGTGAAAGAAAATCCAAATCTCCGCGCGGAGATCGATGCCTGGGATGTTTATTACTATGGTGAGACCAATAAAGAAGAGAGAGGAGAGGCTCTTTCCGAGCTTTACATTATCGTCGATGAGCGCGCCAACGAGTATGAACTGACCGATAAGGGGATCAAGCTCTGGGGCGAGATGGGCAACGACACTAATGACTTTGTCATGTTCGATCTCGGACATGAGTATGCGCAGATCGATCACAATGAAGCCCTTGATCAGGCCGGCAAGATGCAGAAAAAAGTCGAGCTTAGAGAAGCCGACGCGATGAGAAAAGAAAGAGCGCATAACTTACGGCAGCTCCTCCGTGCGCACCTGCTCATGGAAAAAGACGTCGATTACATTATCGCTGAAGGGAAAATCGTCATTATTGACGAACACACTGGACGTCCACAGCCTGGACGTCGCTTTTCCGATGGCCTCCATCAAGCGATTGAAGCCAAGGAAAGCGTTGCGATTCAAGGCGAAACGCAGACCTACGCGACGATCACGCTGCAAAACTATTTCCGCCTCCATGAGAAAATCGCCGGGATGACCGGAACGGCGATGACGGAAGCAAATGAATTTAGAGAGATTTACAAGCTCGAAGTTCTTGCAATCCCAACGCACCGAAAAAATCAGCGAAAGGACTTCGACGATGAAGTCTATATGACGGAGCGAGAAAAATATCATGCAATCTTAAAAGAGATCGAAGAGGTTCATAAGCAGGGTCGTCCGATCTTGATCGGGACAGAATCCGTCGAAGTTTCTGAGAAACTCTCTCGTATCCTCAAGCAAAATAAGCTGGAGCACACGGTACTCAATGCGAAGAACCATGCTAAAGAAGCGGAAATCATCGCCTTAGCAGGGCGCCTTGGCGCGATTACGGTCGCCACCAACATGGCAGGCCGCGGGACCGATATTAAGCTTGAAACCGGAGTTGCAGAGCTAGGCGGGCTTGAAGTCATTGGAACGAGTCGCCACCAATCACGCCGTATTGACAGGCAGCTTAGAGGTCGCTGCGCTCGCCAAGGCGATCCCGGCAGCTCAAAATTCTATGTCTCCTTTGAAGATTCTTTGCTCCGACTTTTCACCTCTCCACGAATTACTTCGTTTTTACAGCGGTTCCGCCCTCCAGAAAATGAGCCGATCTCTGCTAAAGTCCTCAATAAATCGATTGAAACAGCGCAAAAAAGGGTCGAACAACGAAACTATCAGACCCGCAAGCACACACTGGAATACGACGATGTGATGAACAAGCAGCGGGCAGAAATCTATGCCTTCCGGAATGAAGTGCTCCGCAGCCCCACTCCGCTCAAAGTCGCTGAAGAGGTTTTAGAGAGCCTCTGCTTGCAAATGGCCCAGACGTTTTTTGTCAGCCGTTCGGCAGATGGCGGCTGGAATCCCGAAGGGTACCGCCAGTGGCTCATGCTCCATTTTCCTGTGACTTTTGAAGCCCAGGAATTTGATAACGACTATCTCCATCTCACGGATATCGAAAATGTTGCGATGGACAAAGTTGTGGCTTCTTTCCGTCAAAAAATTGCCCATGAGAGCAGTGTCATTGAAGCTGTGGAGCGAGGAGCGCCTCCGGGGGCGGAGCCGCTCGATGCACGAGGAATCCTCACAGAAGTCGTCCGCAGCGTCTTGATTCGCAGTGTTGACCGGCTCTGGCAAGAACATCTGCTCCATATCGATCATCTCAGGACCGAAGTCCATTTAAGAGTCGTCGGTCAAAAAGATCCTCTCTTAGAATTTAAACACGAAGCATTTCTGCTTTTTGATGCATTTAGCGCCAATCTCAAAACGGAAATTGCACATGCGCTCTTTAAATTTAAGATGATGGCGCCAGAAGAAACGCCGCCCCAAGTTGAAAAACCGGTCGAAAAACCCCGTGAGATCACATTAGAACATCAAGACGATTTCCGCACGAATCTCTCGCTCATGCCTGAGTTAGAGTTTACTAAAGAGAGTTGAGAGGATGACTTTAAGAGATTCTTTTTAAGAAGATGATGTAGGCGTCTTTTTCGACAGATGCAGGAAGCTTTTTAAGCGGAGCTATATGATCATCGTTAGCTTCGACCCAGCCGCTTTCTTTTTTGATATAAGAAAAATAGTGGCCGACACGTGGGTTGCGACCTTCATGCACTTCGACAGCGTGAATTTCATAATTAACGTTTTTTCCATCCACAATCAGCGTTAACTTATTATCTGCAGGGAGTTCGATCCGAGTTTCGATCTTATTGCTATCATTGTCAAATCTCTTTAAGTGAAGCGTGAGAAATTCTGGAGGAGTGTTTCCTACAGATTCGATAACAATTCTTTTCTGAGTGACTTCATAATCGCTTTTGATGCCATTATGTTCATAAACTGATGTACCGTCCTTCTCTTGAAGTGGTTGCATCGTTAATTGGTTTGTCACTAAAGTTTGGAGTGGAATTTTTTCATCTGGTTTGAGTGGCGGAACGGCAAATGGAATCGAAGATGCAACGGCTACTGTTTTTAGCAGGCCGTTTGGAGGCAATTTAGAAACATCTTTATTGTCGATAAGTTCCATCCCTCGACAAACGCTAACGTGCTCTAATTGTTTTTCTTCACCAAATTTTGGCACAAACTGTCCTAGGACATTGAGTGTACTTTGGTGGAGGTCTGTAGGAATGCATCCAATGTCTCGCTTGCCTTCAGCATTCACGCCATTTCTTAAAGGTTCGAGCACTGGATCCCAAATTCTCACGAGTAGGTCGTGGGCATCTTCTTGGCTCCCGCTTCTGAAAGCTGAATCGAGTCCGCGTAGGGCATTCAACCAGATAGGCTCTTTATCTTTGTAAGCTTCGCACGCTGCGATGAGTGTTTTAGAAGCTTGGATTGATTTTTGTAAAACGTCCCTTTGTTTTTCTAATTTACGTACGTCTTCGTTAGGAGTTAAATGAACTAGATTATTAGCGTTAATCTGATCTTGAAGCCCTTGAATTTGAACTGTTTCTTTTTTGATTTTTGCCTGATGCGCTTTGATGAGCTCAGGAACCAAGCCAGGAATATTCATCAAGGGTTGGAAAGAACCATTGATAAAGCAGATATTGTTTCCATTGCTGAGAGGGCGGATGCCGTGAACGGGTTTTGCAAGTGCGGCATCACTTGTTTGATATGTGCCGACTCTATTAGTTCTATTAGGGTCTTCGATGTGGTCAGATTCAGTTTGTGGAGTCAAGGATTCATCGTGCAGCTCGTCATTGTCAGAAGAGAAAAGACTGCAAAAACTTCTAAAGTAATCGCCGATTGCAGTAAAAATTGCAGCGAAAAATCGACAGATGAAATTAGGTTTGATTTCGATCCATTTTCCACATTCAGTTAGTTTCATCCTTTTGCCATCTACAGAAATGATGGTGTTAGGCTTAACCTCAAACTGTTTATCAAGCTTGTCTGATTCTTCATCAGTCATTTTTTTCCATTTTCCACCTTCAGTCCTTTCCATCCATGTTCCACATACAGGGCCCCAGGGAAGTTCTTGAGAAGAGTAAAGACGTTCTTCAGATTCATTGTTAGGTGTCGGCTCCGAAGCTGTCATTTTAACCGGGCGGTAGGTGACTTGTTGGAGCCTTTTAGTAGCCTTTTTAGCTTCTTCATCAGTCAGTTTGATCCAGACTCCGGGTTCATCGTCAGGATGGTAACTGAGAACTTCTTCAGATTCATTGTTAGGTGACGGATTCTCAATGTAAGAAGAGGGATTACTTGATGAAGCCTCATTTTTAAGGGCACCCGAGGCAGAAGACAATGCCCCCTTGTGAGATTTTGAAGAGTTAGAAACTCGCGAGTTCAGAGAATCGATATTGAGTTTGTCGCATGACCCTTTACTGGGTGGTTGAACGATATCGACCCCATTGTAAGGGGAGGGATTGCTTGATAAAGCCCCATTTTTAAGGTTAGCCGAGACAGAAGACAATATCCTCTTGTGAGATTTTGAAGAGGTAGAAGCTCGCGGCTTCAAAGAATCGATATCGAGCTTGTCGCATGACTCTTTACTGAGTGGTTGAACGATATCGACCCCATTGTCATTAGAAATTTCGACACAGAGTTGCCCTTCAAATCTTGTCGTTAACGGCTTTTGGGGTCTAGACTCATTGTAGGCTTTAATTGTTTTGAGAGTAACTGTACAGCGTTCGGAAGAGGTCAGGTCTTCATAATGGGTCTGGTGTTTTGTCTTCAGTAGATTAAATTGTTTTTGCATCAATTGAGTCATGACTGATGAGGTCTTTTGAGCAGATGCGAGGTCGACGGGCTGTTGCCCTAAAGTGACTTGAGTCACTTTGGGTTCAGCTGGCTTAGTGATGTTTAATGTAAAAGTAACTATTTTGCTTGTCATATATTTTATTTACTAATATTTTAACACAAATGACAAATAAATAGTATGGATTTTTAGAAAATTGAGGGTGGGTTTAACCTATTCTGTTAGAGGGGCTTAAAACTTATTCTTTAGAAGATCCTTTAAAGCCAAAATAGAACAGAGGAAGCGATACTAAAAGCATTAAGAACCAGTAACTTCCGTTGACCTCTAAATGGACAATGCCGTGGTTAGAGAAGAAGAATTGTAGGAGGCTTAGTGTCAAGAGGTTGCCGCCGAGGACTAGGAAGAGAAGAGGCCAAAAGCTTTTAGTTTCAGAGGCTTCCGTTCTATCGATCATGGCACTGCCATCTTTTTCTGCATAGATGGGGGTTGTTTTGGCAGCTTTGGCGTCGATAGGTTCGGGTTTGGAGGAATAGGGAGGAGTATAGAGGCCAGAAAGCGCATCGTGAGGAGGTTGGGAAGAGGGAGATGGGGGGGTGA
>DASUCX010000150.1:0-2609 GCA_036275855.1 Rhabdochlamydiaceae bacterium | reverse complement strand
TTCAAGTATCTGAATTTCCCTCCGTATTCGAAGATATCCTCGAAGAAGCGCAATTAAAGGAAATCAACGAGCTTTATCCCTTCTGCCGCGACCAATTAACGGCTTTAGGATTGGATAGGTATCTCAAAGAACTTCCTCCATTGAAAAAAATGATTACATCTTCTACAACGGCTGCAACTCCTCCGAAAATCCTCTCAGACCTTGAACGTTTTAAACAGGAGCTCGGCTTTTTCCGAGAGATGATCAAGCAAGAGGATCAAACTCTTGCCAAATGGCTGGAAGAAAACAGCCCCAAATCCGATTATCCCCTTCTGTGGGCAAAAAAACGGTGGCCTCAACGGAGCCATTTTAGAGAGATCGATATGGACATTCGAAGAGATTGGAGCACATGTGCTGATGCTTGCTTCGAAAAACTCGAAGAAACAGTCTTGAAATCGTACGTAGATATCACGAAAATCCCTGCGGATGCTTCACCGGAATTGCTGGCATTCTTAAAGAAAAATTAAACACAAAAAGATTCAAACACAAGGTGATACGATGTCCAATAAAGCCGATTTCAACCCTAAAATAGCTCCTACGTTCAATGCGCCCTCATCTGCTGCTTCTGAATTCCCGCTGATCGGGACTTCAACTGTCACAAGTGGTGTCGTCAGTTCCGCAGCTCTTGACCGTGGAAAAAAAGCGTCAGATGAAGCGATGCAAGACCTGCAAAGGCAGCAAACGAGGCCTGCAGCCGCTCCGGCCTTATCCCACGACCGAGTGAGTATTATCGACAACTTTAATAGCTCCTCTTCGTCAGCGGCCGCTCCCAGTTTACCCGACTTTGACTATCCATGGACCTTTCCGGAAGTCGAGCAAATGCTGATGACTACGATCGTCTTCGTGCAAAGTAATCGACTGCTTAGTGGAACTCAGTTAAAAGAATCGGTGAATGTAGGGCCAACCTTAGCAAATACGCTTGCTCCTGTTATTAAATGCCTGAATCGTTTTTTTGAATTCCTCCTTGCACAATCAATAAATCCTGGAAACTGGATAGATCGTGTGAGCCAAACTTCCTTCCTTGACATCATGCACCCTTTTGGAACGAGCTCTTTCTTGATAGAACATCTTGACCAAGACAAGGTTGTCGCGCCCTATTTAGATCAATCATTGATCACAAAATGGAAAAAAAATTACGAGCAGTCTGTTTTAATGCTACAAGAGCAAAAATTGGATCGATACAACGAAACACAATTTCCATTTTCCGAACTAAATAAAACTGGTCTCTCCGAAATGAAAAAGGTGATGCAAAATCAGCCAACTCGAGAATTGATTGAGCAGAAAGCAGTAGACTTTGCTGAAAATCCCGACATAGCGTTGAGTAAGCTACAGACTGAAAATCCACTCTTAGCTGCAGAACTCAGAACGGCAATGAACGGTAATAGATATGGCGCGATCGTCGAGCCTCAACTCCAATCTACGATCTCTTTTTTCAAAGAGCTTGAACAAGTGTTGCAAAAACATCCGAAAGATACGCCAGCAATAGAAACCTGGCTAAAAGAACACACGTTCAAACCCATGTATCAAAATCCTTTCTATATCTGGAAGAAGCTATCTAAATTCTCTTCGATAATCCCTTCGACTGAAAATGAACTTCGTTTAAAGATCGCCTTACTCCTAATCACCTCCAAGAGTTGCTGCGACCGTTTAAACGACCTTGGCCTGCAAAGCTATCTCAATGCATGTCCCTCAAAAAAGGATATAAATGAGTATCGGCAGGTAGCTCTCCAACAAAAAGACCATTTACTAATCAATATATCCTGCTCCCTTCCTATTTTCAGAACTCTTTCGGCAGAACTCAAAAAACTGAATCTTGTCACTACTGAGGCAGAAGCCAATCGTAAAACGATTGCAGGCTGGATGACCGCTTATCAAAATTTCGAGTATTTTTATCTCTTCGTCTTCTGCGATCAACTGTCTGAATTCGGCTCGGCATTAGATGGAGTTATATTCCTAGAGCAATTAGCAGAATTTAAAGAACTTTATACATTCTGCCGTGATCGATTAACAACTTTAGGGTTGATATAGCTCGGGATAGAACTGAATAATCCGTCCTTTGCGCTGTAAGAGCAGATCGATCTGATGTTGAAGATCAATCGCCTTACGGCGCTCTTGATCGGCTCTTCCCCAATTGGCATAGGCATCTTGGATGTTTCCTGTAGAATACTGCCAATTGTCCCCCAGCTTCTGATATTGACGGGCTAGATCTTGATGCACCCCTTTTTGCTGCTCGAGCTTTTGTACCTGCTGATCAATGTGCTGGATTTCTTTGCCGCAAGCTTCTGATTCAGCAGAAGCGCCTCTTGTTTCAACAAGAGTAAACGTGCCAAAAGTGAGTAACATGAAAAACAATATTCGTTGCATAATCCCTATTTGCCTCAATATCATTAAACACTTATACAGTGCAATAGAGAGAGTCTGCTTCATGGCGGTTGGAATATACCCAAGGAATTTCAAAATTTGGTTTTTGACAAAGCTAGCGCCCCAGATTTGCAGCAGGCGCAGCCGACGCGGAAGCAGGCCATGTGCAAGCACATGGTCGATGGACGCGGCTACAAATATGGGGATGC
>DASUCX010000149.1:0-8423 GCA_036275855.1 Rhabdochlamydiaceae bacterium | reverse complement strand
AAAGCGGGGGTTTTGTTTCCATTTAAACTTCAAGAAATCGTACCCGATTTCCCATGTCAGAGAATTTTCCTCATTGAAAAATTGCGTGAAGTAAATCGCTGCATCGACATCAGAATAATCGACATGTCCACGGTGATTATCGAATTTTGCTGGTGCGACATAATGGTATCTGCCTTCCACATGGCAACGCCGATCTTGATCGATAAAATGGTAATCGGAAAAGCCATATTCATACGTGTAAGCCGCTGCAGGAGAAAGTGTTGCCAGCTCATCGGCATATATCGCAATTATCGAGAGAGCAATTGCAGAAACAATCAGACGCATAAGAACATATTATGAAAAAGTTAAAGATTTAAGGAAAGGATCTCATTTGTGGTCTTGAAATGGAGTTTGGCAAATTTTCCTAAGCTATCGCCGCCGTGTTTTTGAATGAGTTTGCGCCCGGCTTCGATGACATGGTTAGCAGCGCCCTTGGGAAGCTCAAATCCTGCTTCCTTGCTTAAACTGTCAATCCCTTCGACAAAGGCGGCGCGCGCTAAAATCGACGCGGCGGCAACGACGGGATCTTCTTCTGCCTTGGGCCGCTGAGTTAATTTGATCGATAGTTTTTTTTGTTTCAGGGCATTTTGCACCAACGATTCATCGGCAAATTGGTCAATCAGGGCTTCTTGGCATCCGGTTTTTTCAACGAGTTCACCAATCGCGGTGCTATGGCCCCAAGCGAGCAATCGATTCAAGTTTTTGAAATTCTTATAGAGCTCATTGTATTTCAAGGGAAAGATTCGGATGATCGAATGCGCAAATGTCGGCCGGATTTTTGATGCCATGCTCAGAATGTTTTTATCTCCCATGCGCTTGCTGTCTTTGACGCCCAGTGCTAGCAGCTTTTTGATCCCGTCTTCATCGGCCTGCACGCCAGCGATACAGAGCGGACCGAAGAAATCTCCTTTGCCGGCCTCATCAACGCCGATATGAGCCGTCATATCAACGCCGATCTCAGGGTAAGTATAGGCAAGTGATTTCAGGATTTCAGGTTCAAGATAATAGGCGATGAAATCGTCCTTGCCTTTCCCTTGGACAGTGAGCTTGCCACTGGTGTAAAGGGTGCAAGAGATACCCTGCTTTTGGGCAGAGAAGAGCGTATAGGCTGGCTGGGCCATCTCAAAGCCTTGCTCTTCAAGATCGGCTTTTAGCTTGGAGGCAAGTGCGAGGTCAATCGTGGCGACAAAGGTGTTCACGGTCTAGTTCCCTATATCAATAGTTTTCAGCGATAAATGGTTTCATCGATAGATTTCTCGTCAGTGCCCTATTTCAATGATAAGGACCAATAAAATATCGTCCTTAATTGTGTAAATCACCCTGTAGTCTCCGCATCTTATTCGATATAGGTCATCGGAACCATGAAGTTTCTTGCATCCAGCGGGACGAGGATTAAATGCCAGATCTCTAATCTTTTGTCCGATTTGTTTCTGAACTTTGGAGGAGATTTGTTCTAGATCTTTCAAATACCGTTTATTGAACTCAACCCTATAATTAGCTCTCATTATCCCAACCAGCTAAATCACAGGCTTTATCAAACGATATATTGTCTTTTTTATCCAATGCTTTCATTCGTTTGCGTGCTTTTCTAGCCAGTCTATGATCCTCGTATTCCTCTATCGCTTTAAGGAGAAGTTCAGTGGCAAATTCTTTGAATGATAGACCTTTTTCTGCGCAAAGCATTTTCAAATAAGGATATTCCTCTCTAGGAAACTCAAAATTAAGCCGTACGGTATTTTTCATGGCGACTCCTTTTCTTGTTAATTTCATTCTATCAATTAGGAGTATTAGAGTAAATGAGTTTATGAGTAATATAGGCGCATCTTCTTGGTTATTAAGAAGTTGGAATATATCCTAGTCAATTTCTCAAAGAGTTATTCCAAAAAGCAATCGAGCCCCGCGGTGCGGTTCCACTCTTGCCCATCGCTCGTCTTCGGAAAACCGAGCTTGATCAGAACATATTTTTTCAAGAAGCAGCTTTGTTTAAAGTATGTCGTTTGCATGGAAAATTCGTCGAAAATCTGACCTGTGCCTGTCGGCCCTAACCAAGACATGACAAGCCGTGATTGTATGCTCTTTCTGTTGATTTTTCCTTCCACCACTTGCGCATGATAGGAGCGACCAACCTCTTCATTCGTAGAGTTAATGTTGGAGTCTCTTTTAATGGAATCGCCTAGCTGTTGAAAATGGAGAGGGTGATATTCCTTTGTGGGAACAATTCGAAAATTTTGGTGAAAATCCTCTAGAAATAACGCCTTTTTTATTTGCAACGCTTCCCATGTTGGACCGTATCCAAGCAAATAAGAAAGACGTTGATCTGCTTTGGCATTAGTCTGCTTGGGGAAATACGTAAGAATTTCGTCTGCAATTGAGTGGCAGTTGATTAAGTAATGCTTAGGGTCAAAAATGGAGAGCGGCGATTCGTTCACGACATAGTGCCAGGACGTATCGTTGACGAGTTTTATATGGGGAAAATGGGCGGTTATTTCATCAAAATGTGTATAAATCGGAAGGAATTTGGTCCACTTCTCATTGCTAAACGTCAGAGCTGGTTTTATCCCTAAGATGACTAAAAGAATGGCAACCATGTCTTGAGTGTCGAATAGTAGACCCTTTTGATCTGTGGTGGCGCTTGAAGATTGCTCTTGTTGCTGTTGCGGCTTGGTATACCTGTTCTGAATTGCCGTGACAAACTTCTGTACACAAGGAGTCTGAAAAATTTGGTCAATGGTTTGCATCTCTTGAGTTAAAGAGGCTTTTTCTTTTTGAACCTCCTGAAAAAACAATTGGTCTTTTTCCACCGGAAGATAAATAGGTTCCCATCGTAGGGGTTTTGCATAGCCTTCCTCGCTAGAGAGACCGTCTTTGACTTCTTCTACTATTGGACCCCTTTCTGGACTCTGGGGCTTCAACTCATTCACGACGCCTTTTTGTGAGATGAACTCGTTAGCCATGTCGGTGGACATACCAGCATAGATCTTAGATGTTCTTTTATAACTGCCAGCTTCACCTGAACTTCCTACGGAGCAAGATTCAAGACAATCCTCGAAAGGGTTGTTCCATGTCTTGCAACTGAGAGCAGTAAAAATGGTTGTTGCCCATTCTGCCTCATTTCCGATCTTCCGAGGAACATCGTAGGGTCCAAGCTTTTCAACGAAAATCATTAAATTTTGTGTGGGTGTAGGCTCACCCCTTACTAACATGTCCTCAAGCTCAAGTTTTTTTGAATGGCTCAATCCCTTTACTACCAGACCTTTCCTACCATCTGACGTCAAAAAACGGTAGAGTGGATGTTCCAAGCTTTTCCATGTTATTTCGAAATTGGCGTAGGTTTTTTTGTTTTTATCTAAGGGGAATTCAGGCAGTTTTTCGTACTCTTCCTTTCCTCCTGCAATTTTATAGAACGTCTCGACCAGAGGGTCTTTTGTTAGAAGGTATTTGTAAGCAACCCATGCTGCCAGTGCGACTCCAACAATTACCACCAGCCAACGCCATTCACCAACCATAGGGTTTTTCTGCATGGCCTGAAAAAAATAGGCTGTGATAGCCAGGATTACCCCGATGCGGATTTTGGCGACATTGACGGGAAGCTGAGTCCAAATTCTCTGTCCTGTCGGATACGTTTTGTCTGTAATTTGATTAGCTGGCTTTCCATAGTAATAAAAATTTGTAGCTCCAGTTGCATCAAGGCTCATGTTCGGACTCCGTTCAACGCGACCATTATAAAGCTTTCTTCTGTTTGTTTGAACAACACAAGAAGGATTACCAGAGGCTCCAAATTTGAAAATCACAATGGGCTAAGCTTCAGTCTGTAAAATAAAATTTAGCATAAAATATCTGCAAGGGTTTGGGTCCTGTTTTCCTATTTCAAGGTCGTTTCAAAGCTGTCTCGGATGAAGGCATTTCCGCTTTCGTTTGCAAGTTGCTTAAATTAAGACTGATGCGAAAATTTACTGCTTGCATTGACGTAAATGTAGCTTTTGCGCTACTATTAAATTTAATGGATTCGATCACGGTTGAGCTTTACGCACTGTCCTCTGGAAAAGAGCCTTATACGGAGTGGAAACGCCGTTTAAGCAAAGATACCCTTGCAGTTATTACCGCGAGGATAGCCCGGCTTCGTAATGGCAACTTTGGGACCTGTAAGCCGGTTGGTGGAGGAGTTTACGAGCTGAAAATTTACTATGGGCCTGGATATCGCATCTACTATGGAAAAAAGGGGGAAACCCTTACTGGAAGGATTGTCTGGGAAATAAAACAAGGAGGAAAGCATGAGAAAATTTAGAAATTATAAAGAAGACCTTTTCAAAGATCTCAAAGATCCCGAATTTGCCGCGGCCTATCTCAACGCTGCATTGGGAGATGATGATCCCACGGTATTTTTGGTCGCTTTGAAAGACATTGCCGATGCCAATGGCGGCGTTGCTAAAGTGGCCAAGAAGGCGGACTTGAATCGAGAAAACCTTTACCGTACACTGTCGCAGAGGGGAAATCCTCAACTACATTCGCTGATCGCGATTTTGCAAGCCTGCAAGCTTGATCTCTCGATTCGCCCTGCGGCGGCTTGATAGAGCCGTTCCATTATATACCGAAGGTGATTCAAAAATTGGTTTTTGGCTGCGTTGGCTACGCTGCAATTTTTCTTCTTTCGCTCGCGCCTTGTGCTAGCACAATGGTCGCTCGCTCCAAGAAAAAAATTTGCGCGGCCTCCTTGCCAAACTCCCAACTTTTGAATCACCTTCGGTATAAAGTTTACGCAAATTTTACAGTGCAATAAAAATCGAAGGCGGTATATTAAGATATAACCTGGGGTTATTATGGCAGAAGAACTGAAACGGTTGGGCGAGATGCTCAAGTTGAAAAGAAAAGAGATGAACCTTTCGTTGAAAGAGGTTGAAAATGCAACGTCGATCCGGAGCTCGTATTTGGAAGCGATCGAAGATGGGAGCATCACCGATTTAATTGCGGGGATCTATGCACAAGGCTTTCTCAAACAATACGCTGCCTTTCTTGGGATGGAGGTCGAGCAGCTTGTCAAAGAGAATGCGGTCGCTTTTTCAATGCCTGGAGAAAAACATGAATTTACGTATGGCATCGGCACGCTGGAAGTGAGAGGCAGCCAAGGCGGGGGAGTTAAGTGGTTCCCGAACCTGCTTTGGGCCGGACTCTCAGCAGTGGTTTTAGTTGTCGCATGGTATGTTGCCAAGGCGCTAGGAGTGGTGTGACTGACTCGTTCACGAACCGGCTTATTCATGAGAAGTCTCCGTATCTTCAGCAGCATGCCCATAACCCCGTCGATTGGTTTCCCTGGGGCGATGAGGCGTTTCAAAAGGCCAAAGAATTAGACCGTCCAATTTTTCTTTCCATCGGGTATTCGACCTGCCACTGGTGCCATGTGATGGAAAGGGAGTCGTTTTCCAATGACGAGATCGCTAAACTTCTCAACGACACCTTTATCTGTGTCAAAGTCGATCGGGAAGAACATCCCGAAGTCGATAGCCTCTATATGGATTTTGCACAGGTGTTGATGTCCGGAGGCGGAGGCTGGCCTCTCAATGTCATCTTAACGCCGGATTTAAAGCCGATGCTCGCTGCAACCTATATTCCTCCCAAGCCGATGCGGGAGATGCCGGCCTTTCCTGAACTCATCACCCAGGTTAAAGAGCTATGGGAAAGCCCTGAAAGACAAGAACTTGTCCTTCAATCCGAACGGATTGTTGAAGCGTTTGGACATACTAGCAATGCCACAGGTCATGAACTTCCCACCGCACAAACGGTTGTCGATGCGGTGAATATGTTCTTTGAGGTTACAGATCCTGTAAATGGAGGCCTTCGAGGTCAGCCGAAATTTCCGCTGGGATTCCAAGCCGAATTTCTCCTCAACTGGTCACAGCTTAAGGGTGACAGCCGAGCCTTATTCTTTGTTAAACTCACGCTGGACATGATGCAAAGAGGAGGCATCTACGACCATCTCGGTGGGGGATTTTCCCGTTACGCCATCGATGAAGAGTGGACCATACCACATTTTGAAAAAATGCTCTACGATAACGCCATCCTTGCTAAGGTTTATCTTCAAGCCTGGAAGTACACCAAAAATTCGAAATATGCCGAGGTCTGCAAAGAAATCCTCGATTATATCCTCCGCGATCTGATGTATGGAGAAGGCGGATTTTTCTCAGGAGAAGACGCTGAAAGCCAGGGGCATGAAGGTCTCTTCTATACGTGGACTCCGATGGAAATCCAAGAAGTCCTTCCTGGCGAAGAAGGCGAGCTTTTCTGCGCATTCTATGACGTGACAACGCAAGGGAATTTTGAAGGAAGAAATGTCCTTCACATCGATCTGCCGCTCGAAGAGTTTGCTCCTGCGCTCCAAATGCAAAAAGAGGATGTGGAAAAAATCTTGGCCAAAGGCCGCACAGAACTCTTACGCAGGCGGCAGCTACGTCCACGGCCTCTTAGAGACGAAAAGATTTTAACATCGTGGAATGGGCTTGTCATCGATGTGCTGGCAAGAGCCGGCGCTGCACTCCAAGAACCGAAATATACTGAAGCTGCGCTCAAAACAGTCGATTTCATTGAAAAAAACCTCTGGGCAAACGGCCGGCTCATGCACCGTTGGTGCAATGGCGAAGCTAAATTCCCAGGTCTCTTGGACGACTATGCCTTCTTAATTAAAGGGCTGCTTTCTCTGTTTGAAGAAGGCCAGGGTGTTAAATACTATGATTGGGCGACGCTGTTAACGAAGATCCTCGATCGCGACTTTAAAGAGATCGAAGGGGCTTTCTATTTTACCGACGAAAGATCTCAGCTGCTGCTGCGGCAATGTGAATTTTTTGACGGGGCTGAGCCGTCGGGAAATGCCGTCCATACCGAAAATCTCCTCCGTCTCTATCAGATGACTCATGATGAAACTTATTTACGGCAAGCCGAAGACGTGATGAAAGCAGCTAAAAATTATATTGAGAAGGTTGCTCCTGCTGCTTTTTACCACATGATGGGAGTGCTTCGATACCTCGATACGGCTGCCCCGACAGTTGTGGTAGTGCCTAATTCCAAAGAAGACGACATTGCTGCGATCCAGTCTAAACTGGCGTCCCATTTTTCCGCCCACCTTGCCACATTATGGAAAAAGACTCCCGATTTCCCTCTAGAAAAAGACAAAGTTGCCCTCCAAGATTTAACAACATTTTATCTCTGCCGGCAGAATAAATGCGAAGCTCCCTTGACCAAATTAGATGAAATCGTCAAATCTATAGAAAAATTGTGAGGGTCATGGAAGGCAAGAATTTGGGAGACTATTTACTTCTTCGGTGTCTAGGGATTGGGGCTCTTGGGACGGCGTATTTAGCCCAGCACCGTTTTTTAAAACGGCCGTTTGTCGTTAAGGTCCTCGATTCTGAACTTTCTCATGATGCCGACTTCGTCAATCGGTTCGAGAGGGAAGCAGCTGTTTTAGCGACCTTAGAACATCCGAACATCGTCAAAGTCCATAACGTCTCCGAAGCGGATGGCCATTATTTTTTAGTCACAGATCCTGTCATCGATGACAAAGGCGAGACTCTTAACTTATATGACTACTGCCGTGAGCGAGGTGGGCGCATGCCCGAAGATGAAGTCGTCAAGATCATTCACCAAATTGCTGCAGCGCTAGATTATACGCATGAAAAAGGACAAGCGGCAGATCCGTTTGCCCACCGAGGCCTCAAGCCAACGAATATCTTGATTTCGAAGAAAAAAGAGGGAATCCGTGTCCAGATCTCCGATTTTGGACTCTCTCGAGTTATGGGTCCTTCCAATTACATGAACCGGATCTATAAAGCGCTTGCTGATAAAATCGGCCAAACTCCGGAAACGCTCCCTAAGCAAAACCTTTCATTTCTCCATCACTACCTTTGTCTAGCTCCAGAACAACGATGGGACAAAAATCTAAGCTCGGGTGTTAGAGGAGATACGTATGCCTTTGGCGTGGTGCTCTATTTTTTACTGACAGGCAAATATCCAGAAGGCGTCTTTGATCTTCCTTCCCAAATTTCTCCCCAGTACAAACTTCCGTGGGATCGAATCGTTAAACAATGTCTCGCCGGAGATCCTGCTAAGAGACCGACGCTGCTTGAGCAGCTTCTCACTGAACTCGAACACCATCTTCCTGAACCCGAGCCTGAAAAAGCCGCTCTGTTAAAACCGGTTCTCAAACCAGGTGAGATCCAGCGCCCTGAATACGAGGCCGATCCAGGAGCCATCTTTAAAATGGAAACCGTTGTCGCGCCTTATCAGCCGGCCCCGGAAGAGAAAAAAGACGTCGATCCACTTCAAACCGAAATGGTGGTGATCTGCGGAGGTTCGTATGAACGGGGCAGCAACAAGGGCGGCCGCGATGAGATGCC
>DASUCX010000148.1:0-14023 GCA_036275855.1 Rhabdochlamydiaceae bacterium | reverse complement strand
GCTGCAAATCTGGGGCGCTAGCTTTGTCAAAAACCAAATTTTGAAATTCCTTGTATATACCGCGATCGGTTGAAAAAATGCCATTTCGGCTGCTGCGAAAATTCCCGCAGTTGGGCGATCGTAAAGCGTGCTGTATTAATTTAATACATGTTGAAAAAACTCCTCCGGCTATTAAATTCTCCGCGGATTCAAAGACGGCGCAAAATCATCCTGCGCAAGGACGGTGTGCATTATAACCTCGATGAGATCTATGCAAAAGTCAATCAGATCTATTTCGAGGGTAAGCTCAATTTGCATATCACTAGGTTTAATCCGAAAAAAACACGGTATCAACGACGGATTGTCTTAGGCTCTTATCACCGGGATAAAAATCTCGTGAAGATCAACCGAATGCTCGATCAACCAGACATTCCTGAATACTACATCTCGTTCATCGTCTATCACGAGATGCTGCACCATGTGGCGCCGCCGATCCAGCGGCGGTTCCAGAAAAGGCAGATCCATCATCCTGAATTTAAAGAGCTAGAGAAGAAATTCCACGACTACGCGCTCGTCAAAGAATTTAGGAAAAAATCCAAATACCGCTGGTTTGTTGATTAAATTGATATAAAAAGCCTTGTTTGTTATAGGTGGATTATAAAAGAGGATTTATGTTTAAAGTTTCAAGCGACAGAACTGAGCAAGCCTTTCGCCTTTTGCAAATTGCTTTTGTTGTAGCTCCCATTTTAGCGGGACTGGACAAATTCTTTTATTTATTAGTGAATTGGTCCAACTACCTTTCACCCTTTGCTTTACGGATGTTAGATGGACATGACAGACCGTTTTTTGCCATCGTCGGAGTGGTAGAGATCATTGCGGGCCTTGGCGTTTTGTTCAGACCTAGAATCTTTGCTTATGTTGTTTCAGTTTGGTTATTGCTGATTGTCATTAATCTCTTAATGACAGGCCACTATTTTGATATCGCCTTGAGAGATATCGGCTTAATGCTATCGGCATTCGCTTTGGGCAAGCTCGCGCAGCAATATGATAATTAATTGGGGGATTTCTTTTGTTCTTCAGAAACATCCCATCCTTAATAGAGAATTTAAAACAGTTTCGAACGGGTCAATTTTTTTTGTCTTCACCGAACGGTCAGGCCATTCAAAACTAAATTCCAACGGATCGAGCTTAACGTGCGAAATGCCGCAGCAAAAATCGTCCGCTGCATAGGTCACTCGTTTAGCAAGATTGGCCACACGATACGCCAAGCCATCATATGGGATGCTGGCAGTGTGGCAGCCTTCGAGCACGATGGTGCACTGAGAATCAAGACCGGCAAATGTATCGGCAGAGATCGTATGAGGGTCTAGCAACCCAATACCAATATCTGAATCGTTGTTAAGCCACATGTTAATGGGGTTTGCATGGGCTCTGATCATCAGCCCCATGACACGCCCAAACTGTGTTGCAGCTTGGATTTCTCGTTGGATATCATCAACACAGGTGATCGTACAGAACTTCACATCAAATCGTTTGCTGAGCTGATCAATCAACGAGAGGGCTTTGGAGGGATCGAGGGCTCCGTTACGGTCTGCCTCTGAGGTTAAGATCAGGAATTTTTCCTGTGGCCCATTCCGCTTAAAGTATAAAAAGTGTTCTCCGCGGAGATTTTTTAGTTTTGTTTCGTAGACTGTCAGCGTTTCTTTCATTTTTTCTCTCGGATCGATCAGGCAAATGGGGGCAGCTTCTTGCGGTTGATGAGCTATTTTTTGTGGGAAGTGCTTGTCGAGGTATTGAGAAAAGATTTTTATTCCCTGACAGAGCCTGATAGTTCCTATGAAAATATCGACGCCACCAGAAAGATACTTGCCCTTGGAGAAATGATACTTGCCCTTGAAGAATTGCCTGTAAGCATGCAGTGCAGCTGTCGCGGTCTGCCAGAAAAAAAAGAATGTAACGACAAAAGTGTTCTGAAAGACCATCGAACCCATGGCTATGAGGTTGTTTATCACATAAATGGCTACCTTATCGCGTTTTGCACCGCCGTCTAAAAATGTCTGATATCGAGCGTTTAAAACATCTAACCTGTATCGATAGATAAGTAAAGCTGTCTGATGTGCAAGAGACAGCAATTGAATCCCGAGAAATAGAGTGCGTAGTGGCGGGGATAAAGGTTCGAGCACTGTTGCAGCGGTAGTTCCTATATTCAGCGCTGTTTGAAAAGCAGAGTAAAGCGAGCGGTGTTTCACTAGGGTGTCGACGGATTTGGCGGTTTTGGCCATTTCGGTGATGACTGTCACGGTCGATCCTACAGGATTGATGAGAGTGAGTAAGGGAAGAACGGTCCAGGCATATCGCTTCCATTTTTCGATGGAGGTTTCAGGCTCTTGTGGGGCAGACTGGGGCTTTGAGGTTGTGAGTATTTCGGGATAATCGCACCCCTTTGGCTTTTGGCCATAGTATCCAAAAGAAACAAATGTGTAATTGTTTGTATTAATCGACATATTGCATATATTATAACATAAATATTAAATTGTTAAAATTCGTATAAAAAATTTTGAAAATACGATTTATTTTTTGAAAAGCCCAGAGGTTTTGAAAGCGATATTGAAGTCGCTGGATGCTTCTGCGAATGGGACGGTAAAGTTCTTTATTTAAAAAGGCATACCGAGGCAAAATGGTTAACAGTTGAAGAAGCCCTAAAGTTTCCTTTAATCATTGGAGGAGCTGGGATTTTGAAAGCGTATCAATCTAAGATTTCTTCTTTTTGAGCTTGAGGGCGCCGGAGTTAATGCAATAGCGTGTTTTGGCAGGTTTGGGTCCATCATGGAAGAGATGGCCAAGATGTCCGCCACAATGGGTGCAAACCACTTCGGTTCTTTTTGTGAAGAATCCGACGTCGTCTTTTAGGGTGATATGGCTGACATTGATCGGTTCGATGAAGCTGGGCCAGCCGGTGCCCGACTTGAACTTAGCCTCGGAGCTAAAGAGTGGCTGTCCGCATCCTGCGCAGAGGTAGGTCCCCTCATCGGTACAGTCCCAATATTCTCCGGAAAAGGCTTTCTCAGTCCCTTTCTCACGGAGAAGATGGTATTCTTCTTTCGAGAGTTTCTTCTTCCACTCGCTTTCGGATAATTCCTTTTTGCTCACCTAAAGTCTCCTATGAACCTATCTTCCAATTGCTGAATAGTCTTAAAAAGGTCAAGGGGAATTCTTTAAGACGATTCTGTAACGGGCCTTATTGGCCTTGAGGCGGGTGAGCGCTTCATTGAGCTGGGTCATGGGCATGACTTCGACTTGGGCCTGGATAGAGTGGCGAGCGCAGAACTGGAGCATTTCTGTCATGTTCGTGCGGCTGCCGGTCCCGCTTCCGCAGATGGACCGGTTCCCTGAGATTAATAGACGGGCGGGGAATTTGACATCACTGGGGGGCAGGCCGACGAAGCAGAGTTTGGCATTGGGCCTGAGCATCATCCCGATCATCGCCCAGTCGATGTCGGCGCTGATGGTCGAGAGGATAAAATCGAAGGAGTTGACAGCTTTTTTGATTTGTTCAGGATCGCTTAGTGCAATGAAGTGAGAGGCTCCAAATTTCCGAGCCTCTTGTTCTTTATCCGGCGAGCTAGAGATCGCTGTGACATCGCAGCCGAAAGCTTTCGCAAATTGGAGGGCCAAGTGGCCAAGGCCTCCGATCCCAAGAATGGCGACCGATTGCGGGGCTTGGATATCGAAAAGCTTAAAAGGGGAGTAGACGGTGATCCCAGCACATAATAATGGAGCAGCGGTTTCGGAAGAGAGGCTTTCGGGGATGGGATAGACAAAGCGGTAATCGACCACGATCTGATCGGCAAACCCTCCGTATCGATCAACACAAGTCCTCACTTTAGAAGTGCAGACGGTTTCATCGCCTTTAATGCAAAACTCGCAGGCAAGGCAGGCGCCGCATTGCCAACCCACGCCGACCCGTTCTCCGAGTGTTAATGCTTGGACGTTTTTTCCTTTGCGGGTGATTTTTCCTATAATCTCGTGGCCGGGGACTAAGGGGTATTTGGAGACTTTCCAGTCGTCTTCAATGACATGCAGATCGCTATGGCATAGGCCGCAGCATTCGATGGCAATTTCAACCTCCTCCTCTTTCATAGGAGGAGGAGAGTAGTCAAAGGGCTCTAAGGGTTTTGCGGCTCCGAGTGCAGCATAGGCATGAATCATTCAATCAAGATACTGTCTATGTGGGGAAAAATCAAGCGACTTTATAATAAAGGGATAAAAATAATTTTACACAATTCAAAGTCAGGGATCTCAGAGAAGTTAATATTAATCAAAACAATATTTAACTTGTTTGTTGTTTATTAATGTGTTTAAATATTGTTCCAAATTTAATTAAATTGAGGAATAAATGGCACTTGTTAGTTCGTCAACAAATCAATCGGCTTTTAGTAACTTAACCCCGCAAGTCCTGGGCTCTAAATTATGGTCTGCCGTACATGCTCTCTTTGAGCCGGCAATAGAGAACTTTAGAATCGATCGACCGATCAAAAAATTTTATGAGACGCGTGATAGACAAGACGCCATTGCAGTTGTCCGAGAGGTTGGTCTATTGGCTATACAAGGGTATATGGTTGCCAAGGTAGGCTTTAAAACGGCGTTGCCAAATATTGTAATAACGAGTTTTTTTCTGGAGCGTATTTTTAAATTCGGCTTGTCAAGCCAAACTCCTTTCGATTATCAAGCTGCCTTCCCCTCTTCTCATATGATACAGCATATAGGTTTGGGGTTAGGTGCTGGACTCGTCATTTGCTACTTGAATCGACTTTTCCATTTGAAGAGTATACAAACGATGCAAAGCATGGGCTTTGGTTGGAATAAACAAGTTGTGATTGCTGCTATGGGCCCTTCTAGCGCAATGGGAAAGTTGGTTTCCTTATTCTGTTGTACAGTTATCCCCCATCTGGAAGAGGTAATCTTTAGAGGGGGTCTTATGCACAAAATGCTGGAGGTCCAAAAACCTGAGAAAATCATTAGTTTTGGAAGAATATGTATTAATTTATCCAAAATAGAAGCGTTAATCAAGACATCTTTGATGTTTGGACTGTGTCATGCCACTTTGGGCCAAAGCTGGGCCAATATTCCCATTATTGCTGGAACCAGTTTGCTGGGAATGGCTTGGGGCTCGCTTCGATTAATGACAGGAAATTTATGGGCGCCTACGGTTGCGCATATGCTCAATAATACGATTGTTTTTGGCATGCTACATGATATTAACTTACCCTCTCCGACAACACGTCTCATCGATGTACTGAAAGATAAAAAAAGCCTCACCGCCTTACTTATTTTGGCCTAGGCCCAAATCGAAGTTTTGCAACTACCTTGACACTCTTCTTTCCTGTCGACAGAGTTGAAGAGCCCTTTGAGAGGTTTTAAAACGTTTTGAACGGGATTACCTCCGGGGATTTGTTGTAAGATTTTGTCGAAGATTTCCTTGAGGTTTTCTCGAATGAAGATCTCTTTGAGCATCTGGCCCAGAGCGCTGTTCATCAGCTGATCCATGACGTCTCCGCCTTGGCTGCTGACATTGACGAGGACGATTTGGGGGATGGTTGGCAGATGGCGAACTTTTCCATCGCTTTGGTAGAGGAGGTCAGCGTCGATCGTATTGAGGACAAGCCGTTTGATCAGAACTGTTTTTTCAGAGGAGGAAGAGGTGCTTTGATCTTGGGCTTTTTGAGCATTGGTCATAATAGTGGTCCAATTGCCGGAAGTCCCCTGTGGAGACTCAAATTCAAGGCCGATGTAGACATTGTTCAGGGTGATTTCATCGATGACGATATCTTTTTTCAGATAGTTCGTCAGCGGAGCATGGATCTGGATCTCATGGACCGTGAAAGCATGTTCCAATGTAAAATTGCGGGGATTGCTGATCTCGAGATTGTCGATCTTGATGGTACTTAGGGTGAAATTCACATCGCCGATTTCGACAGCAACTTGAAGTGTCTTTGAGAGTTTGCCTGCGATCATATCGGGAAGACGAGACTTGGCTAAAAAGAAGACGATCACACCTGCCAAGATGCAGAGGACCGCCAATCCCATCAGACTTTTGAAGAAGACTCTCATGCTTCCACGATGTACCAAACCGGCATTAAAGATTCAAGAAACAGATTGCTATGAAAAATTTTTCATCTTAAGATGCTCCAAGCATCAAAAGGAGTCGCATATGGCAGCAACAACCAGTCTTACAACAAATTCCACCAAGATCTTCCAAGAACTAACCGATTCAGTTAACACATTTACTGCAGAAATAGAGGCCAAGGAAACCATTGCCCCTAATGGCAGCGTCACCATTGCCACTCTGCTGCTGATTGCGATTGAAAATGCTGCCAACATTTTCAAAGATTGCACACCCGACCGGCAGACGGATTTAGCTGATAAGGTTGAGCTATTTAAACAGATGATTGATAGCTTGAAAAAAACCGATTGGTGCCGGCTGAATTTACCCACACGGATTCGGCATACCATTGATGAGGGAACCTCCAACGGGTGGTTGCCTAAATTATATGGCGTTAACCCGCAATATGTGGTTCCTAAAGCAGAGACAATGGTCCAATTTTTTGGAAAATTCAAATACGCTGAGGCAAAACATGGAAAGACCTACCTGCCAACATTGCAAGTCGGCGAGCAGACATTCGAGCCGACAGAGTGGAATCAGCATACATTGACCTTTAAGGTAACTTTTGGTCCTGATAAAGCCCCTTATCAGAAGGATAGATGTTCTCACTTTGATAGCCGGCTGATTGTTCCTTATGAATCGGGCAATTTAGGAATGGTATTCGCTCAAAAAAGAACGTTTGAGTTCAATGTCCCCATTCGGACGCTTCCGACAAGCGCAGGAGTTATCATGGTAACCTCTAAAACGAACGCTGAAACTCAGGTAGCTAAAATGGAATGGGGAGATAAGATCATCTATGTGCTTGACTCAAAGGCCGATTCAAAGTTGACCTTTGTAAGTTTTGATACAAGAAATCAGGAATTTACTGCAGCGCAGTTAGAAACCGAAGCTGGGAAGGTTTTCCCGAAGCCGCTGACCATAGAAGGGTCTTATTTAAAAATCTCGCAAGTGGCAACGTCTGGCGATGACAAGTATAAGTGGCAAGTTGAGACTGTTCCGCCTATCGGGCTTTAGGACTACCAAATTTTCTTTCATAAAAATTTAGGAGGATTGATAATCAACCCAATCCTTGGGTTCTAATAGGTCAAAATGCCAACGCCATACTTGCCATTCACTGAAGATCGTGCTCTCGAAGAATACAGAAAAAAACTCGAGACAACAGAGCAAAATGTTGTCTTTAAGAGGATCGAACCTCCTGGCCCGGATGCGATTTTTCAGGTAGGGTCTAATCGCAATATTTGGGTTGAGGTGACTTCCGTATTTGATAATCAAGAGGGAGCCGAATTTCTCAATAAGAACGGATTAAGCGACTCTAACACAAAATCGACTGAAGTTCATTCAATTGCATTAGGGACTTCTTCTGAGAATAGTCAGCAAATATTAAATGGCATCGAGAAAAGCATTAATAAAAAGGATGGTAAGGCGAGTTATGACAATTACTTAAAAAGATTCGGGAAGGGTGTTTTAATTTTATACATAGATCAACCGATGTTTTCTAATGTTGAGCTGAAAGCAGTCCTCGAAGCAAATGCTTTTTCTGATAAGGTTTTAAAAAACTTTCATGCAGTTTATTTATATGTTCCCGCTACAGAATGCATGAGTGGTAATATGCTGGCTAAAATCGGGGGTTTTTATAGCCTCCTTGAGCGCGGCAGTCTTTTACAATCAAAAGGTGAATTTCTATTGTTTCAGACTGAGGAAGCAACAGCCCGAGTCGAAGTCTTAATGCAGGGGGAAACCGTTTGGCTGACCCTCAACGAGATGGCAAAACTTTTTCAAATTCATAAGTCTGGTATAAGCAGACATCTTAAAAATATATTCGAAACGTCTGAGTTGCAAAAAGATGCAACTGTTGCAAATTTTGCAACAGTTCAAGAAGAGGGAATGAGAAAGATTGTCCGAGATATGGAATATTTCAATCTAGAGGTGGTTATTGCCGTAGGTTACCGTATCAATTCTCATCGAGGTACGCAATTTAGAATTTGGGCAACAAATCAACTCAAAGAGTTCATTATCAAAGGGTTTGTTTTGGATGACGCGCGCCTCAAGCAAGCGAGCAATAGTACCTATTTTGAACAATTGCTAGCCCGGATTAGAGACATCCGGTCTTCGGAACGGGTATTTTGGCGAAAAGTTCTCGACATTTATGCTACAAGCATCGATTACGATCCTAAAAATGAGCTCACTTTACAGTTTTTCAAAGTTGTACAAAATAAAATGCACTGGGCTGCGCATGGACATACAGCTTCGGAAGTCATTTATCAACGCGCCGATAGTCATAAACCGCATATGGGCATGACATCATGGGTGGGCAATATCCCTCGAAAGACAGATGCTATTATTGCCAAAAACTACCTCAATGAAGAGGAAATCCGTGCACTCAACCGCATTGTGACGGCCTACTTGGAATTTGCGGAATTGCAGGCACTTAATCGCCAACCCATGTACATGGCAGATTGGATTGCAAAATTAGATGATTTTCTCAAGTTATCCAGTCGAAATGTCTTGGCTGATGCTGGTAAAGTTAGCCATGAAGCGGCGCTTGAAAGGGCGCTCAGAGAGTACGAAAAATACCAAAAAGAACTGGATAACCAACCTTCTCCAATAGAGGAACATTTTTTGAAGGTAGTACAAGAAATTGAAAAGAAGCAGGATCGTTAGTAACTGCGAGAGATGGGAAAAATATAAGGCTAAACTTTGTCGCCTGGAGGCGATTAATCGATGGAGAACTACCCACTTTGGATGCTATCAACGAGGACAAAATGATTAAAACTGATCGCTTACTCCTGCGCTCTTGGCGAGAAGAGGACCTAGACCCTTTGGCTCAACTGAATACGGATCCAATGGTGATGGAATTTTTACCTGCTCCTTTGACCCGAGAGGAAAGCCGTGCTCGCTTGGAGCTTTATAACCAGCACATCAGAGAGCACGGATGGGGGCTTTGGGCTGTTTCCGCTCCAGGCTTATCGAATTTTATCGGTTGGATTGGTCTTTGGCCTATTGGTTTTGATGCCCACTTTACACCGGCTGTTGAAGTCGGTTGGCGTTTGCTTCCCAAATTCTGGGCTCAAGGATATGCAACAGAAGGAGCGAGGGCATCGCTTGCCTACGGCTTTAATACATTAAATCTGGATGAGATTGTCTCGGTCACAGTTCCTGCCAATCTTCGTTCAATACGAGTCATGGAAAAGCTTGGCATGCATTGTGATCCCAAAGACGATTTCAATCATCCCAAATTTCCTGAAGGCCATCCATTGAGCAGGCACGTCCTCTATAGGATCAAGAAAAGCGAGTGGCTAGAGAGGATTTGAATTGATTATGATCAAATAAAAACGCTTTCATTTTCCAACAAACTCACGAATCACATCGAAATTGATCATGTACATGTGCCTACACGCAGCTCAGAGCACTACCTGTTTAGGACTACCGACTATCGGATTCAGAGAATGACTCTTAAGAAAACAAAGGCGCTTCCCTTGCGAGAAGCGCCTTTGTTTCAAGATGCGGGCTGATTAATACTCAGCGCCGGCCATCGGATTTGGTGCTGGCTTTTCTTCTTCCTCTTCTGAGATCAAGGCCTCAGTGGTGAGGAGGAGAGAAGCGATGGAGGCCGCAAGCTCAATGGTCAGACGGACGACTTTCGTTGGGTCGACAATCCCTTTCTTGATCATATTGCAAAACTCATCGACTTGCGCATCCCATCCATCATAGGTCTCCATTGAGGCGACTTTCTGAACGATGAGGGAGCCTTCTTTTCCAGCGTTCTCGGCGAGTTGGCGGAGAGGCCAAACGATCGAGCGGATGATGATCTCCACGCCGATCTTGATGTCGCCTGCGACGGAAGTAGCAAGTTTTTCAAGAGCGGGGAGGCAGCGGATGAATGCAACGCCGCCGCCGGGGAGAATCCCTTCTTCCACAGCTGCTTTGGTAGCATGGACGGCATCGTCGACGCGGTCTTTTTTCTCTTTCATCTCGATCTCGGTAGGAGCTCCAACGCGGATGATTCCAACGCCGCCGGACAGTTTTGCCAGGCGCTCTTGGAGTTTTTCTTTATCGTAGTCGGAGGTGCTGTTTTCGATCTCTTTTTTGATCAGGGCAATGCGCTCTTGGATCGCTGCTTTTTTACCGGCACCTTCAACGAGGGTGGTGTCTTCTTTTCCAACGACAGCTTTTTTCACACGGCCGAGCATGTCGATCGTGACAGTTTCGAGTTTAAAGCCAAGCTCTTCGCTGATGAGCTTGCCGCCGGTGAGGATCGCGATGTCTTCGAGGACAGCTTTTCGTCTGTCGCCAAAGCCCGGAGCTTTCACAGCGCAGACTTTTAATCCGGCGCGGATTTTGTTGACGACGAGCGTTGCAAGGGCTTCGCCTTCGACGTCTTCTGCGATGATCAGGAAGGGTTTGCCTGTTTCAGCGACTGTTTGCAAGATCGGGAGGAACTCTTTCATCCCGTTGATTTTTTTGTCGTAGATGAGGACATAAGCATCTTCGAGGATCGCTTCTTGATTTTCTGCATTGGTCATAAAGTAGGACGAGAGGTAGCCGCGGTCGAAGTTCATTCCTTCAACGACGTCTAAAATGGTCTCAAATCCTTTTCCTTCTTCAACGGTGATAGTGCCGTCTTTGCCAACGCGCTCCATCGCTGTTGCGATGATGTTGCCGATCTCGGTGTCGCCGTTAGCAGAAATGGTCGCTACTTGCGCGATCTCGGTTTTGTTTTGGATCGGCTTGGAGAGCTTTTTGAGCTCTGCAGTGATGGTTTTGACAGCCTGTTCAATGCCGCGTTTGATCTCGATGGGGTTTGCTCCTGCGGTGACATTGCGGAGGCCTTCGCTATAGATCGCTTCGGCAAGCAGTGTTGCAGTGGTTGTTCCGTCGCCGGCTTTATCAGCTGTTTTATTGGCGACTTCTTTGACCATTTGAGCGCCCATGTTCTCGTGCTTGTCTTCAAGCTCGATCTCTTTGGCAACGGTCACGCCGTCTTTGGTGATGTGAGGAGCGCCGTACTTTTTATCGATCACGACATTGCGGCCTTTAGGTCCGAGGGTGACTTTAACAGCAGAGGATAATGTACGCACGCCTTTTAAGATTTTCTGGCGGGCTTCTTCCTTAAATTTAATATCTTTTGGTGCCATAGGTTTTAATTTCTCCTGATTAATTTAAAATTGCGATGATGTCATCGGCTTTCACAATCACATACTCTTCGTCGTCAAGGGTGACTTCTTGTGCGCCGTATTTATCCATCAAAATGAGATCGCCGACTTGGACGGGCATCGAGATGGTTTTTCCGTCTTTCGTGACTTCTCCTGGGCCGACTGCCACAACTTTAGCGGTTTCTTGTTTTTTCTTCGCGCTGTCCGGAAGGATGAGTCCCCCTTTGAGGGTTTCTTCTTTTTCCTGGCGCTGCGCTAAAACACGGTTGCCAAGCGGCCTGAGTGATATTTTTTTTGCTGTTTGGGTCATAGTTTCTCCTTTAGTATACAAAAATTAAGGGCATGTCTTTCACTGGCCCATATGTTATAGAAAGAGGCATTATTTGGCAATTGATTTGGCGCTCCCTTGAGCTAATTGCTAATTAATGTTGACGCAAGGAGTCGATTTTGGCCATGATATAACGATTTAGGAGAATCTAATGGAAAGAGCCAAAGTTGCTGAGGTAGACCAATGGAATGTGAAAGCAATCTATCCGACGTTAGAAGAATGGAAAAAAGAGTTTACAAAAGTCCAGGGAAAACTTGAATCTCCCCATTGGCCTATCTTAGCTCAATTTAAAGGCCGCCTACAGGAAGGGGCTCAAGTGGTCCTCCAGCTCATCCAGGCAGTTTTAGACCTCGACCAGAAGCTCTCCAGGCTCTATACCTATGCCCACCTCAGGCATGATGAGGATGTCGGTCATGATGCCCACAAAGAAGGATTTTTACGCATTGTCGGGCTATTGCAGGATTTTCGACAGGAGACGTGTTGGATCGAGCCCGAGCTGCTTGCTCTCTCAGATGATCAACTAAAAATATTACTTAATGCTCCTGAGTTAAAGTCGTATAAATTTTATTTAGAAAAAATCATCCGTTTAAAACCACATACCCTAGATACCGAGAAAGAAGAGTTGCTGGCCCATGCGTCGATGGCCTTAGATGCTGCCGAAAGGGCGTTTGGGGCTTTCAATAACGCCGATCTTAAATTTCCGAATGTCAAAGACAGCACCGGCAAAGAACACGAACTGACGCATGGGAAATACTCCGTTTATCTGCGCAGTCATGACAGAGTGCTCAGAAAAAACGCCTTTTTGACTTTGCATCGATCTTTTGCAGCATACGAAAATACACTCTGCGAGTTGGTCAATGGAGAAGTCCAAAAACATTACTTCAACGCCAAAGTCCGGAATTTTTCTTCCTGTTTAGAAGCTGCGCTTTTTCCGCATAATATCGATAAAAAAGTCTATTTAAACCTGATCGCAACGGTCAGGAAGCATCTTCCTGCGCTTCATCAGTACATGGAGTTTAGAAAAAAGGCGCTGAAAGTCGACGAGCTCCACCTTTATGACATGAGCGTTCCGTTGGTTGCCGATGCTGATATTAAGATGGGGTTTGAAGAGGCGGCAAAATTCATCGTAGAATCGATGGCACCCTTAGGAACTGTCTATCAAAAGATCATGGAAAAAGGCTTCTTTGAAGAGGGTTGGGTTGACCGGTACGAAAATGATCGGAAACGGTCGGGAGCTTATTCGAGTGGCTGCTTTAGCACTATGCCGTATATTCTGATGAACTATTTTGGAGAATACAACAGCATCACGACACTCGCCCATGAAGCGGGTCACAGCATGCATTCATACCATTCTTGGAAAAATCAGCCGTATCAAGATGCCAGCTATCCGATTTTTGTTGCAGAGGTTGCATCGACTTTCAATGAAGAGCTTCTTTTGAGACATTTTAAATCTGGAATGCAAGATTCGCAAAAGATCGCCTATTTAATCAACCAAGGGTTGGAAGGTATTCGCAACACGTTTTTCCGCCAGGTGATGTTTGCGGAATTTGAGCTCAAGATCCACGAGTTTGTGGAAAAGAGTATCCCACTGACTCCGCAGCTGCTTAAAACGGAATACCGCAAGCTGGTTTCCGACTATTTTGGCCCGGCTGTCACTATCGATCCCGAAGTTGACATTGAATGGGCCCGCATTCCTCATTTCTATTACAATTTCTATGTCTATCAATATGCGACAGGTATTGCCGCCGCGCATGCGCTTGTCGAAACGGTTTCTAAAAATGGACCGGAAAAATATCTTAAATTTCTCAGTTCCGGAGGCAGCCGGTTCCCGCTTGATCTGTTGGAGATCGCCGGGGTCGATATGCGGTCTCCTGCGGCTTTAGAGGCAATTATTGCTCATTTTGGGGCGCTCACCGAAGACCTCCAAAAAGCGCTGAGTAAAAAATCACCGGAGAAAGTCCCGGCTTTTTAGAAAAATATTGCTCTTAAATCAGCGGCAGAGTATTCACTTGACATTGCAGAAAGAATTAGGCTCTTTTTTAAAGGAATTGATGCCCGCGAAGAAGTATATCGACTCATTCATTGTGATTAACGAAAAAGGGCTCCATACGCGTCCTTCCACGGAGCTCGTCAAATGCGCTTCGGCATTTAAATCGAAGGTTTCGCTCCATTTCATGGATCTGAGCGTTAATGCCAAGTCTTTGCTGGGCCTCTTGATGCTCGCTGCAGCCAGAGGATCCAAGATCACTGTTGAAGCTATCGGCGAAGATTCAGAAGCGGCCGTCAAAGCGATTATTGAACTGGCTAGCAACAAATTTTATGTGATGTATTAGGGAGCGTACTCAAAAGATTTTGCCGTCCGGGCTGATGTGAAAGCTCCCGCGGATCCGCTATCGACAA
>DASUCX010000147.1:0-3764 GCA_036275855.1 Rhabdochlamydiaceae bacterium | reverse complement strand
GGCCAAAATAATCCCGAAAATCGACGAAAATTATTACTGGAATAGGTTCTTCCAGCATGCAGAGATTTTTGCTTCCACTGACCCTTGTCTTAGGCGTAATACTCGCTGAAGATTATAACATTAATCTCAAAGATCCTGTCTTTTCCAATGGAACAATTTCAACTGACAAAGGTGGGGTCATTTCGAATCCAGGCCTTCGAATCCAAGCGCGTCATATCGAATACACCAATAAGATCGAGGGCGATGTCCCAGTCCGAAAAATTACCGCTGATGGCGATCTCCTCGTAGAACTTGAAGGCCGTGTCTTTACTGGAAAAAAACTCTCTTACGATTTGGTGACAAAAACTGGCTCGATGTCCGATGGCCGGACAGCGACGGAGTTTTACTATGTCGGCGGAGAGGAGATTGAGCTGCTTTCTGATGGCAGCTTTTCCGTCAACAACGCCTATTTGACCACGGTTGAGAGCCAAGATGCCTGGTGGGAAATCCAATCGGCCCATATCGACATCAATAGCAAAGGAATGCTCACAGCGAAGAATATCAAGTTCAAATTCTACAACGTCCCCGTTTTCTGGATCCCCTCATTTAAACTCAACACGTCTGTTGTCAAAGACTCACCTGTCCGGTACAGACTCATCTGGGACCAAGTGTTAAAACAAAAACTCTCGATGAGATACCTGCTCTATTCCACACAGACCTTTGATCTCTTCGGCCGTCTGGACTACCGATTGAAACGGGGGCCCGGCGCAGCGATCGAGACCGATTACCGCTCGCTCGATAGGCGCACGGTCTTCCAGACGAAAAACTACGGCGCCTACGACAAAATTGTCGATGATGAAAAAGGGAACAAACGGTACCGCCTCCAGGGGCTTTTCAAGACCAAATCTTCAGATGAAAAGACCAAAGTCTACCTGTGTTACGACCGCCTCAGCGACGACAAGATGCCGCAGGACTTTAAGAGCGATGATTTTGAACTCAACACGCAAAAAAGAACCATCCTGTGGGTTTCACACTACCAAGACAACTACTGTGCCCACATGAATCTCCAGCCGCGGATCAACTATTTCCAAAATATCAACCAGCAGCTCCCGCTGATCAATTTTGGGCTCCGCCCTTTTCCTCTAGGCAATTCCAAGATCATCTTCGATAACTGGTTCTCTGCCGGCTATCTTGACTACGTCTATTCCCGTGAACTCAAGAAATATCTCCCGAGCACAAAAGCCGGCCGTTTTGAGACCTACAACAGTCTCTACCGACTTTTCCACTTAGGCCCAGTCAATTTTACCCCCTCAGCAGGATTTATCGGCATTTTTTATACGAACAACCCCCACCATCACGGCGTAGGACAAGCGATCGGGAATTTCAGCTTTGACCTGAATACAAATCTCTACAAATCGTACGCCTGTTTCAAGCACACCCTCCAGCCGTATCTCCGCTATCGCGGACTGACCGCCCCCACTACTCCCACCCATAACCACTACATCTTCAATATCGATGATGGTTTTGCTCCTGAAAATCTTTTTCGTCCGGGAATTCTGCAAAATTTTTATCCCATCAAAAACTCTTTGCTTCCCGATGTATCGCTTGATCTCTATACCAATGTCTTTGCCTCTCACACCCACTTCGGCCGCACTATCCCCAAACTCTACACCACATGGGATTTCAGCTATCCGTCCTGGCATGTCGCGACCGATATCGTCTATAACCTCCAAGAGCTCGTCTGGGATCGCACCAACATCAGGTCCGAATGGACCCTTTCAGAAAATGCAGCCTTTGCGATTGAATTTAGGCACCGGAGCAAATACGACTGGAGAAAAGCCGACCATGACAACTACATTCTCGATATCGATAGACCCATCGAGCAGCTGATCCACTCCCCTCTCTCGGACGGCCGCGATACGCTGCTTTCTCATTTTCAGTTTCGATTCTCCCCTCTTTGGACTTGCCATATCGACACACACCATGGCTGGGGCCGCAATAACGAACCCCGCTATGATTCCTATGAGATCAAGTTATCGACACTTCTCACCGGCAGATGGCAAATCTCCGTCGGCTATAAATACACGCCTGGGATCAAAAGCGAGTGGATCTTCCCCTACATCAAGCTCCTAGGCGCCCAGTTTTAAGAGGGTGTTAACGAATTTATTTTGAAGAAAAAATTCATTAGCCATGTCAGTGGAAATGCCCCCTGCAAATTCAACATTATTAATACAATGCCTATAGGGACTCTTAAAGAATGGGAGTAAGCTTTTCGCAATGAAAGTGAGTTTTATATGTAGGGGTATATCTTTAAAATCGAGAGGAGACAGATTTTGTACGAAAACTAGCAGCTTATTTTCGGGTCCTTTTATAATTAACGCTTGACAAGCCCCCCACCAGCCGCAGCATATTGGAGAAAGCTGAGAACTAACTTTCTCTGATAAATTCGTTACATGATGACTATCGAGTTTTTCCCGTGATCCACACAAGGTTATATAGGGAAGGTCTAAAAATTTCCCCCGATCCCCCATAATTTTATAAAAAGCCTCTACTAGCGGGTCTGTATAAAAGAGCTTTCTATAAAATATATAACCATAAAAGGCAGTTACAGGTGCTATTATGACAAGAGATAAGGCTGGTGCTGATGTGAGAGATAGTGCAAAGGCTGTTATTACCGCCATTACAATCATTTGAATAACTTCAATATTGCCTGAAAAATCAGAAACAAGTTTAGAGCCGCTTTGATATGGTAGGTTAATTTTTTGAGCACTCCCAGGGACATACGTTTCATATAATTTTCCCGGTGGAGTACCATAATTAAAAAATTGGACACCATGCGTCATCTTTCTACCTACAGTTTCATAGAAGGGTACCACTAAATCATCAGAAACTCAAGAGCTTATCGAGCGAATAAACTCCAACCTGGTGTTATTTTTTTAAATTAAAAAATAGTTTGATTGTTTTATTTAACTTCGTTTTATGACAAAATCATTTCCAAATTAAATTTAAAAACAAAACAAGAGGTGTTAATATGCCAAAAATTTGTCCTTCAATGCGAAGAAACCCAGGGCACAGTTCAGGGTTTCACTACCACGCTCCTCGTCACACGAGAACTTCTCGTTTCTCATCTTACTCGACCTACTCTGCAAGTGAAGCGAGGAAAAAGAATGTGTTTATTCAAAGTTCAACCGACAGTAACCCTATTAGTAATCTAGTTCAGAGCGTTAGCCATCTCGTCCAGCGCATTTTTAAAGCCGACGCGTATATCTCCACCAATTGGAAAGATACGGGGTTAATTGCAGCAGACCAAATGTATGGGTTCTCTGAAAATCTGAAAACACCAGGCAAAAAATCGATTATACTTCCTCCTAACGCGTTTTACGTGCCTATCGAGACTCGACCAGCAAGCGGTGATGGCGGAACACTGGGCAGCTACTATATGCCTTCTATTTTATTTGAGGGAGCAAAGGAAAAAGATGTCATTCATTATTACTTAAAGAATAGAAAAATCGAGCTGACGTTAAAGCAGCAACTTCATCCTCACGAAAATGGAAGACAAAATTTTGAGGATTTTTTTGCTTCCCTGAAACATTATTTCGTGTCTAACCTTCAGAAACCCCGACAGCCTATTTATCTATTTTCGCATATACTGCCACCAATAGATTGAGACACGGATTTGCGGTAAACTAAAGTGCCGTAAAAAACCGAAGGAGGTCATAATGGCAGTCATGACAAAAACCAATGAAGAAGAAAAGCCTGTATTCAAGCGATGGTCAGCAGGACGT
>DASUCX010000146.1:0-4950 GCA_036275855.1 Rhabdochlamydiaceae bacterium | reverse complement strand
AGGCGCCTTGAATTTGAGCCAGGCAGAGCCGATGCCGAAGCAGCTCAACTTGAATAAGTTGAGCGATGCAGGCGGGTCTCAAATTCATTGGCTGCCCGACGCTGGCAGATTCACATTTTTGGAGCGGTCGCAGTATAGAATGGAATTCCCCTAGATGTTTAGGATTTGTCTGATAAAGCTTCAATCCCGGGCAATTTGCCTAGTTCGAGATATTCTAGAGAGGCTCCTCCTCCGGTCGAGACATGTTTAAATTTTTTGCTTAATCCAAGCTGATTAATTGCAGCGATAGAATCTCCTCCCCCGACAATCGTATTGGCTTTCAAATTAGCGATCGCTTTTGCTATTTCATTGGTTCCTCGTGCAAAATGGGGAAATTCAAAGACTCCGAGGGGACCGTTCCAAAAGAGCGTGGCAGCTTTTTGAAAATCAGTGGACCATGCTGCGACTGTCTCAGGACCGATGTCCATGCCCATCCATCCTTTGGGTATGCCTTCCAAAATCGGAACTGTTTTAAATGTCGCATCGTTGCGAAACCCATTGGCAATGACAATATCGGTAGGAAGATGGAGAGCAATTTTTTTTGTTCGACATTCTTTCAAAACGGTTTCTGCTTCTAAGAGGGACGTTTCTTCGAACATTGAATCGCCGATCTCCATTCCTTGGGCTTTGAAAAAGGTGAAAACCATTCCTCCGCCAATGTAGAGTGCATCGACTTTTTTCATGAGCGATTTTAAGACGCCGATCTTGGTTGAGGTTTTAGCCCCGCCAACGAGTACAAAGAAGGGACGGGCCGGTTTTTTCAGCAGCGGCTCCAAATGTTCGATTTCTTTTTGCATGAGAAGACCCATGGCCGCTTTTCCGGGAAAATATTGAGCGATGACCGCAGTTGATGAATGTTTTTGATGGGCAGATCCGAACGCATCATTGACATAGAAGTCGCCGAATTTAGAAAGCGCTTTGGCAAAGTTAGGATCTAAAGAAGGATCTTCTTCCGCGGGATAAAATCTTAAGTTTTCTAATAGCAGAACTTGGCCGCCTTTTAAATCTTGAACCATTTTTTCGACATCTTTTCCCAGGCAATCGGTCGCAAAAAAAACTGGGGCTGAAATCAGTTGAGAGAGTCTTTTAGCGCAAATGCCTAGAGAGTATTGAACGTCCTTTTTTGATTTAGGCCGGCCTAAATGACCTATGAGAATAACGGCAGCTCCTTGTTGCAAGGCATGCTGGATGGTCGGAATCGATTCTTTGATGCGCGTGTCATCTTCAATCGTCCCGTCTTTATTGAGAGGAACGTTGAAATCGACGCGAATGAGGACTCTCTTCCCCGCAAGCACCAGGTCCTGAATGGTCAGTTTCATCAAAATCAATTATACTAAACAGATTTAACGTATTGCAAGATTGTTTCATAATTGTGAGAAAGGATTTGTCGCTTCGAGGAAACGGTTGCCTTTTTTTCTCTTCTGAAGTTCCGTTCTGATAGAGAAAAGCAGGTCTTGATCGAAATCGGCATGAGAGGCCCACTGAAGATATTCAAGGGAGATCTCATTAAAAGGCCGGCCTTTATATTTTCCTAGAGGCATCGTTTTGAGTAAGATCGGTTTTTTTAAACGTTCTAAAAGCTGCTCTGTCGTTTTGAAGCTCTGGGCCAAATATTTAAAGACGCTGATGTTAACAATGACATCGCTCATGGCTCGGTGAGCCCCTTCGGGCTCAATATTGAAGTGTTCGCGGAGCTTTTCTAAAGAGTTAGTCGGACTTTCTCCGTAAAGGCGGGCTAGTCTGAGGGTGTCAATTGTCGGAGCCGCATCAAATGATGAAGGAAACTGGCATCGTTTGGCCGATTCGCTTAAGAAATTCAAGTCGAGTTTTATCCCGTGTCCGACCACAAGATGCTTATCGATCATTTTGGCCACTTGCGGCAGCACTTCTAAAATTTTCGGCTGTCCTTCGACCATCTCTTGAGAAATATGGTGGATGGCGATTGAGGTTTCTGGAATCAGACATTCCGGGTCAATGAGAGTTTCAAATTTCTCTAAGATTTCCGTGAAAGTGAATTTCACCACGGCGATTTCGATGATCCGATCGTTTTTCGGATCTAGACCGGTTGTCTCGCAGTCAAGACAAATGAAAATGTCACTGTTAAGCAATCCCATGTAGTAGCTTATTAATCATTTTAATGAGGTTTTGGCGCGAGCGCGGGTCCTTGATCGAGTAGAGGAGGGTTTGTTCGGCCGGCAGCTGTTGCAAGGCTCTTTCCCAATGGCTTTTTCTCTCGCGTTCAGAAAGTGTATCGGATTTCGTCAATATCAGCAAAAGAGGTTTTTTGTGATGGCGTGCCCACTCGAGAGTGGCAATATCTTCCTCTGACGGCTCGCGCCGACTATCAAGAAGTAGAAGAATGAGAGATAAGGAAGAGCGTTGATTTAAGTAACGATCGATGGAAGTGCTCCAGAGCTGCTGCATCTCTTGCGATCTTGCGGCATAGCCATAGCCGGGCAGATCGACGATGATGAGCTGGTTGTCGACATTAAAGTAGTTGATGGTCTGCGTTTTTCCAGGCGCTCTAGAGACTTTCGCAAGGTTTTTTCGGTGCAGAAGATGATTGATCAGCGAAGACTTCCCGACGTTAGATCTGCCCACAAGGGCAATTTCGGAAAGCACTTTTTTATCTTTGTCCAAGAAGGGAGGAACTTCATTGAGTGTCGATAGCAGAAATGTCGCTTCATTAAAGGAGCATTTTTTCACTTGAACCTATCCCAGTAATAGGTTCTTGATGGTAATCAGGCGGTTGTCAAGGCCTTGATGCTCCAATGTGATCCGAATGGTTTCCGGAGGAAGTTTCGATTCGATTTTTTCCGCCCACTCTAAACAGCAGATGCCTCCGGCATTCAGGTATTCTGAAAATCCGGCGCTACTGAATTGTTCCGCAGAAGTCAGCCGGTAGAGATCGAAGTGATAAACGGCGATTTTTCCTTCGTAAATATGGAGGTAATTGAAGGTCGGGCTGGTGATTTCTGCGGCGGGGCAGCCTGTGAGCGCGCTAATCATCCCTTTCAGAAATGTTGTTTTGCCGGCCCCGAGATCGCCAAAAAAGGCAATCGTTTCATTTCCACGAAGAGATGCTGCAAAATGAGCTCCTGCAGCTTCTGTCTCTTCACTAGAGGTAGTATAGCGTTTCATCAAAATCTTGACATTGGAGTTGCGTGAAAGCTCCCGCGATTGAGTTGTCGGAGAAGGGGGTAGTATCGAAGGAATACAACCCCCCTCTCCGACAATCTCAATCCCGGGGCTTTGACGCAGTCCAACGTCAAGATTTTCATGAAACGCTATACTAGTTTTAATCATTGGCATCTTCGAGCCATTGATCCATATACGGAGCAAGCTCGTCGATTTTTGATGCAGCTTCGACAAAGGAAGAAATCTTGCTTTCATCGAGCTGGGCTTGGATGAACGCCAAGAAATTTTCTTCAATCTGATACCGATTTTGATTTGGAACTTCCACAAGCTCTAACGGCTTGAGTTGGTTCTTGATGAAATCTTCGATGACAGCCTGCTTCGAATTGAAAAGTTTGCCTGTGACGACAGAAGAAAAAACGATTTTGGTGATCGGCTCTTTCCGTTTCACGATGTAATTTTTAATGACTTCCGGATCTTCAGAGACAAAAAATCTTTTGACTCGGAGGCCGCCGGCCCTTTCGGTGTTTTCAGGGCATTTGGAGACCCAGTCGTAGATCGCATCTTGAGGGTTCGGATGGGTATTATCACCGAAGACTTTTCCAGTAAAAGGACAGATATAAACTTTTTGAGTCTGCTCGTTGACGCTTTGCTGGCCGACTTGGATCTTGATCTCGGTCTCTCGCCAGAGTTTGCCGTCTTTTTCCAGACGCTGTACGAGGTCTTCTTGGCTCTGATAGATCGTCTTCTCACGAGCAAAAAGGACCGGTTTGATGTTAAATTTTTTCTCTAAAAAATAGAGATACGTCGTGATCAGGTCGGCTTTTTTGATCTTTTTTAAAAATTTTAAAACTTCGTCTTTCAGATTATCAGAGATGACAACATTTGCCATGATTTATCCGTAATTAAGATTTGAGGATTTAGCGTAGCTTAAAAAGAGTTATTGTTCAATAGAGAAGAACCGGCTTCTTCTAAAATCTAGGTTGTTTTAGATTCTTTTTTATGGTACCCTCTAGTCTCTTTAAATAAGGATTTGCCGGATGAAGCGCGCTGTTGAAGAGTCTCTTGTGCTTAAAGAAATTCCTGTCGACGGGTATGAAAAAGTCGTTGTCATCAACGATGAACGGTCTGGGCTGAAGGCAATCATCTGCGTTCATAATTCAACGCTGGGGCCCACTTTAGGCGGGATTCGCATCTATCCTTATCCGACTTTCGAGGCGGCTCTAACGGACGTGAAACGTCTAGCGCGCGGGATGACCTACAAATCGGCCATGTCGGAAACCGGTCTTGGAGGAGCCAAAAGCGTTATCATCTGTAACCCTAAGCATAAAACAAAAGAAATGCTGGCTGCTTTTGCCGAAGCGATCAACCGTCTTGAAGGGCTCTATACGGGAGCAGAAGATTCCGGCTGCTCTGTCGCAGATGTGAACTTCATCGGCCATCATACCCCCTATGTTGTCGGTCTTTCTCATGAAAAAAGCAGCGGCAATCCCGCTCCTTTCACCGCATGGGGAACATTCCGAGGAATTCAAGCCGTTCTGCAGATACTGGATGGATCGACCTCTGTGGAAGGCAAAACTGTCGCTATCCAAGGTTTAGGAAGTGTCGGAGCTATTTTAGCCGAGTTTCTCTTCTGGCATGGCGCAAAACTCATCGTCAGCGATATAGATTGGGAAAAAACTCAAGGCATTTCAAAAAAATATCATGCGATTGCTTGTCCTTCCGAAGATATTCTCGCTGAGCAATGCGATATTTTAGCCCCTTGCGCGATGGGAG
>DASUCX010000145.1:0-6957 GCA_036275855.1 Rhabdochlamydiaceae bacterium | reverse complement strand
GTGGAACAGGAGTGGGCGGCTCTTGAATAGCCTCCATCTTAGAAGGGACTTCCACTTTTGTAGCTGGGGGTAGTGATTTAGGAGCTTCTACTTTTTTTTCAATGGAGCGGGGGACGGCTCCGTTTTCGATTTCTTCAAGGCGGCGGACGAGTGTGGGGAGCGAGATACGCTTTTGGCTGCGGATAATGTGGAGAAAGATCATCTCGAGGGTGACGCGCTTGAAGGGAGTGCGTTGGATCTCTTTGGTCCATTGGATCAGATAGTCGAGGATATAGAGGCAATGCTCTTGGGTGTAGAATGTTGCAGCGCGGGCGTATTCTTTTTGGTCTTTTTCATGGAGATAGGAAGCGGCTGGAAGCTGCATCTTAAGGAGCAGGAGGGTGCGGTAATGCTCAATTAGCCCATCGAGGAAAGCGGAGAGGTCTTTGCCGGAGGAGAAAACTTCGGTCGCGAGTTCAAAAGCAAAAGAGAGATTGTACGCTTCGATAGCATAGTCGAGCCGAAAATACATCGAGCGGGGGCTGATACCGAGGATTTTTGCGGTCTCATCATAGGTGAGAGGTCCGTTAGTGTAGCAGAGGAGCTGGTCGAAAAGCGATTCTGCATCGCGGAGGCCGCCTTCTGCGACATGGGCTATGAGTTGAAGGGCTTCTTGTTCGACGGTAGCGCCAAGATCGGCACCGATTTGTCCGAGTTTGGTGATGATCTGATCGGCGGTGAGCCGATGGAGATCGTACCGTTGGCAGCGGCTGGTGATGGTCGGAAGGACTTTGTGGGGTTCGGTCGTTGCAAAAAAGAATTTAACGTTGTTGGGAGGCTCTTCGAGGGTTTTTAGGAGGGCATTGAAGGCCTCTTTCGTGAGCATGTGGACTTCATCAATAATGTAAATTTTATACTTGCTGTTGGCGGAGGCATAAGCGACGGTTTCATTGATCTGCCGAATATCATCGATACCACGGTTGGAGGCTCCGTCGATTTCCATGACATCAAGGGACCTTCCTTGCGTGATGTCGAGACAAGAGGGGCATTCATTACAAGGCTCGCAATTGTCTTTGAGGGCCTGGCAATTGAGGGCTTTGGCAAAAAGACGGGCAAGTGTGGTTTTTCCAGTTCCCCGGCAGCCGCAGAAGAGGTAGGCAGGGGCGATTTTTCCCAGTTTAATGGCATTTTTGAGGGTTGTGACGATCGCATCTTGTCCAACGATGCCTTTGAAAGTCTGAGGGCGATACTTTCTAGAAATATTTTGGTACATGAGTCAAAGTATATCGGCTTTTAGATCTGGATGCAAGAGTTGCCGTAAAAGGGAGTTTGGAGCATGCTTTAGGAGAGAGAGGCTATGTTGATGGCTTTTGAAAAGGCTAAAAACTTTCTTTCCAGGTCGAACTGGGCTGATCAAAAAGCGTGGATGAAAAATGCGCTGATTGGTTGTGTGTTAGTCTTGTCCTTGGGTTTTTTTCTCAACTTTAGAGAGATCCGTGTTGATCACCTCGAACTTAACTCAATCGCTGATAAATATGTTTTAGCTCAGACCGCGTTTGAATTTCCTGATATTGAAGCAACGCGTCTCTTAAGAGAAGAGTCAATCCGCGATCTGGGTAAAATCTATTATCTTCAAGATACAGAAGTCCTAAAAATAGAAAAAAGAATCCATGATTCACTTGTAGACAGACCATTTTGGCGCCACGATCTTCCCTCTGTTTCCTTTGAAGACTTGATCGAAGCTAGTGAAACCCTGCGCGATGTTCTATTGAAGGTCAAGTTCTCCGATCAAAGGACGTTGGGGAAGCTAAGGCAGATGGGGCAGTTTTCTAAGGATTATCTTGTCTATTCGTTGGGAGAAGATATCCTAGATGGAGATCTTTGGCAGCAGATTGAACAGGCGGCCTTTTTGATCACCACTCCTGCGACACGATTTATTTTAGAGCAATACAAGAGCCAACCTTGGTCCTTGGAAGAGGACCTGGAAAGGCAGCATTTCTTAAGCCGCTTGATCAAAGATTCTATCCCTCTTAAGATGACCAAAGTTCTTACGGGCAGCCGAATGATCAATACCGGGGATAAGATCACCTTGCGGCATGTTGCCATGTTGAAGGGGATGAAGAAAAAGCTGCTTGCTGAGCAGCAATTATTTAACCTGCCTTCGCTCTTGGGAAGTTTTGGGCTCGCGCTATTGATGGTCATAATGGCATGGAAATATCTGAAAACACTTTATCCACATGCTTTGCAGTCTTTAGGAAAAAATGCGCTGATCGCCGCCGTCATCATTTTCACACTTTTAGTTGCTAAAGTTGCCGAATATTTCTTGGTCAATCGCGTGGGATATTTGGCAGATCTGTGCCGATTTCCGATTTTTGTCCCGTTAATCACGATCCTTCTGGCGATTTTGATTGATCGCAAAGTCGCCATGATCGTTTCGTTGTTTGTCTCATTGATCATGGCGACTTCCCTGGTTGTGCATTATCAACATTTTCTGCTCATCAACGTGGTGGCATCTCTCGTTGCTACTATCCTTGTCAAAGCTGTGCGCAAGAGGAAAGAGGTCTTTGAGATCTGTGCCAAAATATGGGTAGTGACTCTGCCATTCATCCTGGGTGTTAATCTAATGGAACGGATGGCTTGGGATTACCATATTTTAATCGATATGTTGACGTCGTTAGTCTCGATGACCATTAACGGAGTTTTAGTCGTGACGATCCTGCCTATTTTAGAGTCGACATTTGGCATCGTCACCGATATGACGCTGCTGGAATCGGCCGATTTAAGCCATCCTCTCCTAAGACGCTTGAATTTAGAAGCTCCCGGGACTTACCGCCATTCTTTGTCTGTCGCAGCGCTAGCAGAAGAAGCAGCTCTAGCGATCAATGCCAATCCGATTTTCTGTCGTGTCGCATCGCTATATCATGATATTGGAAAGCTCTCGCAGCCACAGTATTTCGCAGAAAATCAGTTCTGCGGTTTCAATATGCATCAGCTCCTTACCCCTCTCGAATCTGCACAGGTGATCATTGCCCATGTTTCGGAAGGTGTGAAGCTGGCAGAGCAATACGAGCTTCCTCCAAGTTTGATCGATGTGATTCAAGAACACCATGGAAAAGGGCTTGTTTATTATTTCTACCATGCTCAGATTGAACAGTCGCGCGCAAAAGCAGTTATGATTGAAGAATGCCGTTTCAGATATCCCGGTCCGACGCCGCGATCGCAAGAATCTGCCATTATTATGATTGCTGATTCTGTGGAAGCGGCTTTTAGAGCGATGGAAGATGTGACAGAAAAAGCTGTGGTCGAGCTTGTCGAATCGATCGTTGCGGATAAGATCCGCGAACATCAGCTCGACACATCCAAACTGACATTTGATAATCTGGAAGGCATTAAAAAAGCAATGATCCGTTCTCTCATCACCAACGCCCATAGTCGCATCAAATATCCAGAAAAATCTGCAGCAGTGGTTTGGAAGTCAGAAGAAGTCTTTGTTCAATTATCTTAGAGGGTGTTGATCAAAATTTTATTGATCAATACCCTCTTAAATCTTTCTTGAGTGCAGAAATCAGGATCTCTAACTTTTGGTTGCAAGCATCCAACCCCTTTTCAATGGATTCTACAGATGTTTGTGCTGCGAGATAGATTTTAAGCTTGGGTTCTGTTCCGGAAGGTCGGATGATGATTTTGCTTTTGTCTTCGAGTCGATAGAGAAGAACATCGGACCGGGGGAGATTTTCCGAGGTGCCTTTTAAATAATCTTCGGTTGAGACGATTTTTTGCCCGGCCAGCGCGTCGGGAGGACTTTTGCGGAGTTTTTCCATCAGGCGGAAGATGGCATCGAGCCCCTTTTTCCCTTCTTCGAAGGTCAGGGAGAATTGTTTTTCACGGAAGATGCCGAATTTTCGATAGATGTCATAGAGAAGATCGACAACAGTTTTGCCTTGCTCTTTCATTTTCATCGCAATTTCGGCAAAGAGGCAGCCGGCAATCATGGCGTCTTTATCGCGGGCATACGTCCCCATGAGATAGCCGTACGACTCTTCAGCGCCGAAGAGAAACTGATAGCCGCCGGGTTTTTGCTCCCACTGATGGATTTTTTCTCCGATGTATTTAAATCCGGTCAGGACTTCAAAGCACTTGACCTGGTAGGCATCGGCGATTTTTTTGAGAAGCTCTGTCGTCACAATCGTGGTCACGATTGCACCTTTAGAAGGCAGCTTTTTTTGAATTTTTAGGGTGTCGCAGATGAAGTATGCGGCAATCGCTGCTTGCTCGTTTCCTGAAAGTGTGACGGGTTTGTCGCGATGCCGGACGACCACGCCGAGCCGGTCAGCATCGGGATCTGTCGCAATCAGCATATCATTTCCGGTTTGGACGAGATCCGCAATTCCATCTTTAAGAGCTTCGGGGTATTCAGGATTGGGGAAATGAACCGTGGGAAAATTTCCATCTGGGACAATCTGCGAGGCGACTAAATGGGGAGGAGAAAATCCCCATCGTCGCAGAGCTTCTGGCATCAAAGTAATGCCGGTGCCGTGCAGACTGGTATAGCAGATTTTCAGCGCGAGGTGGTTCTGGAGATCTTCTCCAGGAAAATGTTGCAATGCAGATAAAGCCCGGAGGTAGTCTTCATCGAGGGTGGTGTTAACGGAGATGATGAGTGGATCATCGATCCTGGCTAATTGGATCTGAGATGGAGAAGAGATCGCATCGACTTCGGAAATAATCCCTGTATCATGGGGAGGAACGACTTGTCCGCCGTCTTGCCAAAAGACTTTGTAGCCGTTGTATTCCTTGGGATTGTGCGAAGCGGTGATCATCACGCCGGCCTGAGCTTTTAAATGACGGGTTGCGAAGGAGACATACGGGGTAGGACGGAGCTCTTCCATTAGGAAGGCTTTGATGCCATTTCCTGCGAAGACTTTTGCCGATTCCTCTGCAAATTCATGTGAATGGTGGCGGCTGTCAAATCCAATAGCGACGCCTTTGAAAGGATTGCCGTGTTTTTTGATATAATTGGCAAGGCCTTGGCTGGCTTTGCGGATCGTGTAGATATTTATCCGGTTGCTGCCGACTCCCATGATGCCGCGGAGTCCTCCCGTGCCAAACGAAAGATCGGTATAAAAAGCATCAGTGAGCTGTTCGGGGTTTTTCAGGAGAGAGCGGACCTCCGCTTTTGTTGCCTCGTCGTAATACGGATCATCAAGCCAACTTTGAGCGCGCGCGAGAATTTTAGGATCAGTCACTTAGCCCTCTGCGTTTCGATATCCTCAAACGATACCATGGGAGCTTCAGGATGGTCAATACCTTCGCACCGCTTTGCCGTTTCTTGCCACGCCTCTGATGATTCGAGATTTTCATTCCACCAAGGGAAAGTACGGCATTGTTTGGGGCGAACGGAGTAAACGGTACATTTTTTGTCTTTCAGGAAAACGCAATCGAAGGTGATTTTGTTTTCTAGAAGGGAGATTCTCCCAAAAATCGAACGGGTGTATCGGCGGATAAACTCGTCTTTGGGAAGTTGAAGGTGACCTGCGATAGCATCGATTTCTGCAGCAGATAGCCAGACATAGCCAGGCTCTTTTGAGCAGCAATGGCCGCATCCGGTGCATTGAAATTTAAGGCCTTTCTTATACCACATAAAATTCTTGATGGGTGGCCTGCCACTTGCCGTCTTTCCAGGTGAAAACCTCTGTCGAGATTTTTTCGTGTGAGAGTGTGAGCTGATGCCACGTACCGTTGTCTTTGAGAACGATCGAGCCACTGTCAAAGATAATCGGCAGCTGGCTGGCGCGCAGGTCAGCAAGGCATTGGCGATGGGTATGGCCGTGGCAGTAGATTTTGACTTGAGAAAATTTTTCAACGATTTGACGAAGCGCTGCTCCACGATAAAGTCTTTTGCGGGGATATTCATGTTGGAAAAAGGGGAAGTGGTTGAACAGAATGACTTTTTCATCTTTGGGGAGTTTAGAGAGAAACTCGATCAAGTTTTTTTCGGTTGTTTCTGAGAAGAGGCCGGAAGAAAAAAACCATGATGTTGCCACAGCTGTATCGAGTCCCACAAACCACCAGCCATCCGAAAGTTTTTGAGCTGTCATGCCATGGTCTTTCAAGTTATATGGGCTAGAAGAGTCCCATTGTGATGGAAAGTAGTCGTAGAATAGGTGATTTCGATATGCTTTGCGGGTATATTGGTCATGGTTGCCGGGGATGCAGAAAACTTTGAGGCCTTCGGCTTGCAGCGAGTTGACGAACTCACGCGCTTTTTGAAATTCTGCAGGAGCAGAAGTTGTCGAAAGATCTCCGGTGATCAAAACATGAGTAATGCCTTGGGACTTGTAAAGGGCAGGGAGCGAGGCCAACCTGTTATGGGAAAAGATCCTACGGCGGCCAAAGAGAAAGTTGAGGTTTCCAAGCCATCGCTTAGAAAAAAACTGAGCGGGATTCCAGTCCCAACTCGAAAAATGGAGGTCCGAAAGATGAGCGAGCTTCATGATCCCTTACTTGGATCCTTTTTTGGTCATTTGCCTAGTCATGACTTTCCGTTTAGCCTGCGTTTGCTTGCCAAGGGTCTTAATCCACCGTTTCCCTTCCATTTGAGTGACATGGGGAGGAGATTGGACATCAATCATTCCGGTATTCGTCCGTTTAGAATGAGGCCCTTTTTGTTTGGCTCTTTTCATCTCAAGATTTTTTTGAAACGCTTTCAAGGAAGCCTCCTCTTTTTTCCGCTCTTTTGCAGGGAGTCTAGACAAGAGGGCTTGGGGTGTGTTACGATCGGTTTGGAGGGCGGAATCTGGGAGACCGGCCGCCGCGCGTAGTTCTTTTTTCATCTTCTTGCGGGCACGTGCGGGCATCGGTTGCTTTGATTTGTTCATTTTGGAACTCCTTAGAGGGTGTTGATCAATAAAATTTTGATCGATTTTTTGGGCTTTTTGAGCAAATTTTTGTTCCTTTTGTTTGGGGTTATATCAACTT
>DASUCX010000144.1:0-17037 GCA_036275855.1 Rhabdochlamydiaceae bacterium | reverse complement strand
GCCTTTGGTAGTGGGGTGGACGTGAATCAGGTCTATCCACTCGCAAGTCTAAGCAAGCATTTTACTTTTAGGGCTATTGAAAAATTAATTGAAGAAAAGTTGCTGTCTAGAGAAGACAAAGTTTGGGCCTATCTCAATTTGAGCAAAACACCCCTAGATCCAAGGGTCCAAGATATCACCATCGGACAGTTGCTTAATCATCAAGGGGGATGGAATGCCGACATCTCCGGCGATCCTTTATTTGCTGCAAATCAAACTGTTCTCATTGAAGAGGTCATGTGTTCATCAATGCTCGATTTTTCTCCGGGGGCTCAAGACCATTATTCTAATTTTGGGTATTTGGTGCTGGGAGCTGTGATTGAGAGGGTTACAGGCATGGGTTACTTGGACTATATCAATCAGACGTTTGCTCAGCCATTAAACCTACAAATCTATCAAGCCAAAACACCGACTCAATTTACGCGGGAGACTCCTTTTGCCAGGACGTTCCAGTTGGAGGGGACAACCTCAAGTCTTGGATTGGCGGCAACGGCTCAAGACTTGGCTCAAATCGTCGCTTCTAGACAGAAGCCAAGGACGTTCTCTTGGTGGTTGGATGGAAGCCTTCCAGGAACCATAACTAATCTCATCCGATCGCGGGTGAATAACGTCACCATCGTCGTTTTTATCCCCGATCGCGATGATAATACCTGGAAAGATGATAACCTTGATTTGAGGAAGGCCGTTGATAGAGCGGCTAGCAAGTCAGGACTTTAAACGATTATTTCCAATTTCTAAGAGTGCCAATTTTTCCAACCAGCAAGGCCATACAAGGGAATTTCTTCCAAGTTCCCATGTTTTGAAGGCGCATTCTCAGAAATTTTTACCCCATAGGTCGACTTGGGATGGGTTTCTAAAAAAACTCTCAGGCTTTTCATTCCACCTTTGATTTTGGATTTGACTTCGATGGGAACAATCTGATGGTCCTTAACAGCGATAAAATCGACTTCGGCGTTGCCTGTTTTGGATTCAATATGCCAATAATAGATCTCGCATCGCTTTGAAGGATTGGAGTAGGCGATGAGTTCTTGTGCAATGAATTGCTCAGCACTCTGGCCTAAATAATCAATTTCCATCGGGGTTGTGATCCATTCGGCTAAATCTAAACCTAAAATGCGATGAACAATTCCGATATCAAAGAAAAAGACTTTAAATTTTTTTTCATTGATCTCAGCATTTAAAGGATAAACATGACCAGAAGTATGAAAACATAAATGGGCAATTCCTGCGTTCATCAATAAATGCAATCCCTGCTTAATTGGATAAGTTTTCATGTCATTGTCGACATTAGTGTATTGGAATTTATCCCCTAGTTGTTTTCCGATAGAGCGAAAAACTTTGCCGACAGTTTCAAGTTGATGTTTTTTTGCATATTTTTGAAAATCATCCTCATAATTTTCAATAATACGATCTTGTACTCGTTGACAAAGGACGGAGTCATGATGTTGAATCCACGTATCAACAACCGCTGGCATTCCACCTAACCACATGTAATTTTTGAGATACTCTAAGATGACACCATGTGACGCTGCGTCGACATTTTGCTTGGTAATGACTTCTCGAAGGTCTGTCCGATTTTGGGCATCCAAAAACTCCATAAAGGAGAGCGGATAGAGAAAAAGATAATCAATTCTTCCAACGGCTATCCCTAATTTTTCAAGAGTAAATTCCAAAAGCGAGCCCGCTGCGACCACATGGAGTTCGGGAAGTTCTTCTTTAAAGTAGCGCAAATATCTTAAAGCATTTGGACACTCTTGAATTTCATCCAAAAAAAGCAGCGTTTTTCCTGGGATAATGGGGGTTTGAGTATAGGCTTGAAGGGTTTCAATTGTTTTGAGAATATCTATGTGTTCTGGAAAAAGTGCATGAACTCGCTTATCTTTTTCAAAATTAATTGTGACGAAATGGTCAAATTCTTGGCCGAAAGTCGAAACAAGCCAAGATTTGCCCACTTGCCGAGCACCGCGGATCATTAAAGGAACCCTAATGGGGTCATTCCTCCAACGTCTTAAAAAACTCAAACGATCTCTACGCATAATCTAATTTTAGAAAAAAACTAGGGATAAATCAAGGAAAATTAGAAAAAAACTAGGGATAAATTGAGGGTTTTTAGAAAAAATAGGGGGATAAATATCTTTTGACTAAGAATCAATGACTTAGAGGGCAGAATTTTAAGAGTTTGCAGGATATCGGGTCAATCTTGTAAACTCTTCCCATCCATGGGGTATTAGCTCAGTTGGTTAGAGCGCCACGTTGACATCGTGGAGGTCAGCTGTTCGAGTCAGCTATATCCCAGGTTTATTGACCTGAGTTTTGGGTTGCTTTCATAGAGCCTTGCCCTGTCTTTCGGGCGCTTTTTAAAGATTTTTCGGGCTCTAGAGGCACCTTCCGGCTATAAGAGCCCGAAAAATTTTTAAAAATCACCTCGAAATCCCGGGCAATTCTCCATAAAATCAACCCAAAACCCAGGTTTGATATGAATTCAAAATTCCCAACTCAAGCCAGTTGCAGCATCCTCCTCGCAGCCTCTATGGGTGAGCTGTTTCCTGATGCGCAGGTGAAGTCTTTCCTAGCGACCGAAAGCTGTTTCTATTGCGATGTGGTTTTCCCTTTCAGCTTTGAAAGCGAAATGATCCCCCTCCTCGAAGAAAGAATGAAGGGCTGGATCAGGAAAGACCTTCCTTTTAGACAGTTGGATATGATGCCCTCTAACGCTGTGCAATTCTTAAAACACCATAAGAACCCCTATGCTGCTGATTTAGTCAAGGGACAGCCCGGAATTGTCGAAATTCTCCAATTGGATAATTTTGCAGGCCCTTCTCCAGGTCCTACGCTAGAGCGCACCGGCGAGGTGAAGTTCTACAAAATTGCCAATGTCCAGTTTAATGGTTCGTGGATTCGCCTGATTGGGACGGCCGCTTTTTCAAAAGAGGAGTTAAAGTTGCAGGTTAAACACTGCAAAAATATCCCTAACCATTTAACTCTGATCAAAGAAAGACAGCTGCTGGCTCCCTGTCCCAAGGGATGGCTTTGGCTTCCCAAAGGTGAGCAATTCAAAAAAACGATCCTAGAAAAGACGGTTCAACTTTTTTCTGGAATCGATCTCATCACAACGCCTGCATTCAATGACAAAGACTTGATTTTGTGCCACTCTGCGTATATTCAAACGACAGGCCGGGGCTCTGTAGAATTAGTAAAAATATCTTTAGGCGGCGAAGGGCTCGAGCTTTTCGATACGGCGGAAGGGATTGCAGATCGTCTATTTTTACCAGGAAGAGAAGAAAGTGTTATTTCTTTCTTGCAAATCATCACAAAATTTCTTAAAATTTTTGCCTTTGATTATGAAGTCGTTATCGTTGGGAATCCGGCGAAGATTCTTCGAGAGGCTCTTAAGAAGTCTCAAATCAAATTCTCTCTAGAGAATGGAGAGCAGCCCGGCATCGAGTTTTTACTCTCCGATGCTTTAGGCCGGATGTGGACAGGCCCTAGGATCTTCTTTGATGATCGGTCGGGCCTTGTAGGACTTTCGCTTTTTTATTCTCTGGAGCGATTTATTGCGCTGCTACTAGAGAAAGAATTGCATGAAAGAGATCCTTTTAGTATTATGAAATGATTTGAAAGGTGGTTAAGACAGCTTGAGAGTTAACAGAGAAATACGGGCATCGAGAGTTCGAGTCATCGATAGCGATGGCAACCAGTTAGGAGTCTTGGCACTCCTAGACGCGATACAAAGAGCCGAACAATTCGGATTGGATTTAGTGGAGATTGCTCCGACTGCCGATCCACCCGTCTGCAAGATTATTGACTTTGGTAAATTTAGGTACCAGCAGACCAAGAAAGAGAAAGAGAGCAAGAAATCACAGCACCAAGTGAAGGTAAAAGAGATCAAAGTTAAGCCGAATACCGATGAGCACGATCTCTTAACGAAACTGCGCCATGCGAGAAAATTTATCGAGGAAGGGAACAAGGTGAAAATCACCTGCACCTTCCGTGGAAGAGAGATGATGCATCCGGAATTTGGAAAGAAAGTCATCGAAAGGATGTGCACCGATTTAGGGGATGTTGCAGCTTCGGAATCGAGCCCGAAGTTTTTTGGAAAGACCCTTTCTGTTGTCCTCGCTCCTGGTGGAAAACCGGGTACAAAACCAGGTGCAAAAAAGAAAATTTAAGAAAGGATATGATATGCCGAAAATGAAAACAAACAAAGCGATGCTAGCCCGCTTTAAAGTCACGGGAACTGGCAAACTCAAACGCCGCCGTCCTGGCCGCCGCCATCTTTTGACAAGCAAGGCAGCCAAGCGCAAGCGCAGACTCAGAAAAGATGCTCTTGTCGACAATAGTCAGACGAAGATGTACGCAAGATTAATGGGAGTATAACATGGTAAGATCTACAAACGCTGTTTATAGTAATCGCAAGCGCAAAAGGCTCCTCAAGCAAGCGAAAGGTTTTGTCGGCGATCGTAAAAATCACCGTCGATTGACATCGAACTGTGTGCTTCAAGCGATGGCTTTCAACTACCGTGGCCGTAAACAATGCAAACGGGATTTCCGCAGCCTCTGGATCAACCGCCTCGGCGTCAGTGCGAAAATGCACGGACTCTCTTATAGCCGACTGATTAACGGACTGAAAAAAGCCAATTGCGGACTCGACAGAAAAGTCCTTTCAGAAATGGCCATTAAAGACCCTGCAGGATTTGCCGCTGTTGCAACAAAAGCTAAGCAAGCCCTTGCTTAATTATAATTAGGCGCTATGCAAGACAAAATCGGAGTTTTGCGCCAGCAGTTCAAAGCTGAGCTCTCGACGGTCAAAGAGACTAAAGACGTCGAGCAGCTCAAGGTTCGATTTTTAGGAAAAAAAGGGCCTGTTCAAGATCTCATGAACGCCCTGCGAGAATCTCCCTCCGACCAGCGCCCACTTCTTGGCAAACAGATCAACGATTTAAAAACTGAACTCTCAGATCTCTGCGATAAAGCGCTTGGTAGTTTTCAAGAAGCAGAGCTGGTCAGTCGCATTATGGATGAGCGGATCGATGTGACTCTTCCCGGCCGTCGCCGATTCATGGGAAGAAAACATCCTCTTACGGCCCTTCTCGATGAAATCATCGAAATCCTCTCCGGCATGGGCTTTTCTGTCCAATACGGACCTGATATGGATTCCGACTGGTATAACTACGAAGGCCTTAACTTTCCTCCCGATCACCCCGCCCGCGAGATGCAAGATACCTTCTACATTGACGCAAAAATGCTTCTCCGTTCTCATACCTCAAATACTCAGCTCCGCGTCATGGAGAAAAATACGCCTCCCATCCGCATTATCGCGCCCGGCACGGTCTATCGAAATGAAAATATCAGCGCTCGCTCCCATGTTTTCTTTCACCAGGTCGAAGGGCTCTACGTTGATAAAAATGTCTCCTTTGCCGATCTTTTTTCCACCATGGAAGAATTTTGGAGCAAACTTCTCCGCCGAAAAGTCGAGACCCGTTTCCGCCCCAGTTATTTTCCTTTCGTTGAACCCGGACTTGAAATCGATATTCGCTGTACGAATTGCGAAGGCAAAGGATGCCGCCTCTGCAAAGAATCCGGCTGGCTTGAAGTGTGCGGCGCCGGCATGGTCCATCCTGAAGTTTTAAAAAATGGCGGCATCGATCCTGAAGTCTACTCCGGCTACGCCTGGGGTATGGGGATCGAGCGTCTTGCGCTTCTTCGATACAATATCAACGACATCCGCCTCTTTGCTGAGAACGATTTCCGTTTCCTCTCCCAATTCTAAGCGAGATCGTATTTTTGCTTGAGAACAGAAGGCTGCTTGTCGATATCATCGGGATACAATTTGGCCAACCAAGGATAGGGAACTCCGAAAGACAAAGTGAAGAAAAATAATCCTTGCACTGCGGAAAGTTCCGGGAGCTTCCAGACAGCAGATGTGAACATCACCGTAATAAAGGCTGTATAGGAGACGTTCATTAAGTGACGCCATTTTCGAGTCTCATTAGTTCTAGGCAGCAACCAATTAGGGATGAGCTCTAGAAAGATCGCTCGTATCAAACAATAGACCGTGCCGCCCACTCCTACAAACGTCGTCGCAGAATAAGCAAGACTTTCTTGGCTTAGAACGTAGTATATCGGATAATAGACTAAACCCATCGCAATAAACGTATGGGGACATCGCACTAAGAAGCGTTGGAAAGCCCGCCTGATTCTCATTGCTATCGTAAGATCCCTACTGTTTGGATCAGGAGATGGATCTTCTTTCACAGTTTTACTCGTCGAGCTAGAAGCTTTGCTAGATCCGCTTGTTGAACCTGATCCAGTGAAAGAGCTTGATAACTTGGGCTCTGTAGGTTTTGGCCCTGCGCTAGAAGATATAGGCGAAGTTGTAAAGGTTAGGTGAGAGATAGAGACGTCGGAGGAAGTTGAAAGGCTAGAGCTGCCACTCCCAATTCCTAGTCCGGGAGTGGGGGTCGATGGAGTACTATTTTCTGTAGTATTAATAGTAGGTGTTTTTGCATCTGTAGCTACTGCTAAAGGTTGTGGTGTAAGAGCTGTTGCCATAAGCGAATCCTTTTAAAGCTTTTTGTTGTCGGAGTTTAAGGATCATGTAGATTTTAAGCAAATATTTTATAGGCAGGTTGGAATAAGTTCTTGGCAATGTACTTTATATACAAGGAACTTCAAAATTTGGTTTTTGACTGCGCCAGCATCCCCACCTTTGCAGCCGCGTCCATCGACCATGTGCAAGCACATGGCCTGCTTCCGCGTCGGCTGCGCCTGCTGCAAATCTGGGGCGCTAGCTTTGTCAAAAACCAAATTTTGAAATTCCTTGGGTATAGATCCGACGCGTCTCAAAAAAAAATCTCGAAGTGATTGAGATTTAAGAATTCACTTCTTTATAATGAACCCCTTACGGAAGAGTGGCAGAGTGGCCGATTGCGGCAGTCTTGAAAACTGTTGTTGGGCAACCAACCGTGGGTTCGAATCCTACCTCTTCCGATCAAAAGAGCACCCAATGGGTGCTCTTTTTTTTGAGCGGAAGAGAGTAAGCCATGGGATGGCTTACGAGTAGGGTTCGAACTAGCCTAACGTTAATTGCACCGCCAAAAACTGAGCACCAAAAACTTGAGAATATTATATAATGCTTCCCATGGCGTATAAAAATATCATCTTTGATCTGGGAAATGTTCTTCTCGAATGGAATCCTCAGCAGTTTCTGAAGGAACTGGACCTTCCACTCCATTTCAGAGATGTTTTTCATTCGTTATTATGGGCAACGCACGATGGCGGATTGCTCACTAGGGCGGAGCTGATTGAGAAGCTTCCCGCGCATTATGATAAAGATGTTTTTGCTTCTTGTGTCAGCAGGATTGCTCCATTTTTGAAGCCAATTTCTGAAATGATCCAAACGGTCCATGAAGTGAGAAGTAAGGGCTATAAAATCTATATCTTGTCGAATATGCCGAAAGAGCTGCATGAAGAGCTTAGAGCTCTCCATGACTTTTTTGAGGTTTTTGATGGACAAGTCTATTCTTATCAAGTGAAAGCGATCAAGCCTCAGCCGCAGATCTATCAGGCGCTGATGACGACGTATCGGATCAAAGCTTCTGAGTCGATATTTATCGATGATCTCGAAATGAACATCCGCGGGGCTAAAGAGCTGGGAATTGAAGGGATCGTCTGTAAAAATCCAGCTCAAGTCAGAGCTGAATTAAAGAATCTTAAAATTATTGAATGAAAATAGCTTCTACGAACCCTCTAACCAATCATTTGCCGGACGACTTTCAGGATATTCTCCTCAAAGTTAGGCAGTTCGAGTTTCTGCTGGGGTTTTTCGGGATACTTTAAGAAAGAGGGGATTAGCATCAAGAGCTGGTGATTATCTGAAAACGAATAGCCTAGACGGTGTCTTTGGACGAATGGGATGTTAAAATTTTCCCACCAGAGATACCGGGCGCTGGAGCGGTGCGTATTATCTAAGAGGAGCTTCTTTTCGAGATAGATCGCTTCGTTAACAGTGCATGAGCCGGTTTTGGTGATGATTAGATCGGAAGCTGCCATGAGCTCGATGAGATCTTTGGTATAGCCTCGTATGTGCATGACTAGCCCCGTGGGGAGTAAGAACGTATGTCGGCCTAAGAACTTAGCGCCTTGGTCTAATAGGAAGTTTCTAATCTTGTTGCCCATCTTCTGATTATGCCCGATGCAGATGTTCATTTGCAGGTGGAGCTGATGTTCTCGAGGATCTAACTTGCTGAGGACTTTGACATGGTCGAAAAGCATATTGCCGCCAACGGCTCCCATGATCAGCGTGACGATTTTGTGAGACTCGAAGAGATTGAATTTAGCGCGGATCACTTCGAGTTCTTCGGTAGAGTATTTCTTTAAGCAGGCAGGGCGGACTGGAAATCCCGTGATCGTCAACTGATCGTCTGTAAAGGCGACTTTCTGCAATGTTTTTTTTCTGATGAGGGGATCGTCATAAGCAAGGGCGACTTTAAAACGGTGATGGGTGGGATGTTTTGGAAATCGATGTAGAAAAGTCGAACCGTCGAGGTCTGTCGGAATAATGACAAATGGAATGTCCCACCTGTGGGCTGCGCAGGCAACACCGTAATTGATATAAGGGGTTGGAGAAATAATAAGATCCGGCGGCTGAACTTGCGACCGGAGATATTTTTCAAACGCCTTTTCAATGGTTTGCGGCTTGATGCACTTCGGGCCAAAACTCACCATCCATTGCAAGACGCGATTCCAATGAGTTTTAAGTAAGATATTATACAGATCTTCGCCGGTAAACCGTCCGCGTGTGATCAGATTTATCGGATCGATTATGCCTAAAATATCTGCTAAAACGGGATTGATCTCGACTTCATAATCAGTGCCTAAGATCTGTTTTAGAGAGTCTCCCGCTGTTTTATGCCCCCCGCCCCCACGGCTGATGAGCACAAGGATTTTCTTTTTTCTTGCAAAAGAATGGAGTGGGATTGCAATATTTGACATCATTAAATCTTTCTATACCCAAATGAATTCAAAAGTTGGGAATTTGACAAGGAGGCGTCCTGAATTTGAACCAGACGCAGCCGACGCCGAAGGAGCTCAACTTGAATAAGCTCTAGCGATGCAGGCGGGTTCAAAGGCAGTGACAAGCCGACGCAGTCAAAAACCAACTTTTGAGTTTATTTGGGTATATAAGTGATCCTTGAATTTTAAGAAAGAGGGCGTATGAAGAGATTATTAGGCTGCTTTGTTTTATTATTGAATACACTCTGTGCATCGATGTCATCATCATTTGTCAATGACGATTTAAAACAGCTTCTCCAAGTGATGGAAGTCCCTCATGATGGGACGCTGCCATCGATGATTAAAGAAACTCAAAAAACATGGAAAAGACCTGCCGGCAAAGAACGTTGGCACATCGAAAATAACCTCTCCGAAATTCAAGCTAAAGCCGTCATGGACTATTGCTCAAAGAACCGGTTTTTCACTGAAATCATGCCGGCAAAAAAGGAGTATGACTATGCCGTGATTTTAGGCTCAACTGTAGCAACAATGAAAAAACGGATCGATTTTTTGGAGAAAATCGCCCAGTTGGGAGTCCAGTTTAAACAGGTAATCTTACTGTCTGGCGCGCGGCCTTTGGATCTAAAAGTTGAAATTGCTCCCGAGGGGTGTCAGACGGAAGGGGAGGCCTTAGCCTTTCTATGGAAAGGCAGCCCTTTGAGCAAGCAGGTTCCCTGGGCCCAGTTTAATTGCCCGATGACTACTGTCTTGGGAGCCCCCGCTCTACGTCCTACCACAGCCGATACGTTTAAACTCTGGCTTGCCAGCAAGCCTAAGCCGGGGGCCTGCTTTATGGTCTCCAACCAACCGTTTTGTATTTACCAGCAGCTGGTTGCAGAAGCTCTAGTGCCGAAGGAGTTTGCGTTTGAAACGGTAGGGCCGGTCGCAGACCCTGATAAGGTCAATCCTGCTGTCATGCTCGATACCATTGCCCGCTGTCTCTATACGATTGGTCAACAATGATGGAAAAGCCTTGGAGTTCTCAGATCATAGACGACATTTTCGATGAGCCAGAAGGGGATTTGTTAGAAGCATTTTTTCCTTTCGAAGCTCGCTTCGAGGATGAAGAAGATCTGCTTTCTTGGGCTGAGGAAAAGCTACCAACGGCTGTATGTGAAAATTCTGTTATTTCCGGATGTTCTTTACTCACAATTGTTTCTTATAACCACCCTTCGCAGAAACTCGATATCTTCTTGTTCGATCTTATCAGAATTTGGCTTCTTTCTGATAACTTACACCTGCGGTCTTTTACACGAAGACGTTTTACGCTAGAAAAATATCCAGATCAAAGTTTTTTGATGGCGAAGTTTCTCTTTGAAACGACAAGAGAAAAGGACATTGAAAAAATTAACGATCATATTCCCTTTATTTTAAAGGAAATAGCCCTCTATCTTGCCTCACCTAGACAGGCAGAAATGTTGCTAAAGCTCAGCAACGCCGCTTCTAAAGAAGAGCTCTATTTTCATGAAGCAATCATCCAACTATTGCATCGCTGGCCCGATGATCTTGAGAAAGACTTAATCCAAGATTACCAACATTTTTTGGGCATTTCGGAAAAAGAATTCAGAAACCATCGATCAATGCGGCATCAATTGCGGTTACTTTCTAGCTTGTATGTGATGAGAAAGAAGCTCATGCGCAAAGCTCCTCTTGCTCCTCAAGAGTTACATTTAGAGATGCACCTACTGCCTACTTGTTTACAGTTTCCTTTTAGCTGCAAACAAGTGATAGGGATTGCTATTGCCATTAGCCTTCCAAGTCCTTATGAGCGGTTTGAGGCTCATCATATTCTTTTAGCCGTCCAAAAGCTGATTCCTTGGACCAATGCAATCAAAGAGTCTTTTTTGGCTTTTCAAAAACCGCAGACCTCGTTGCGTTTGCTCTATCTTGAAATTGAAAAGACGAACGACACTCCATTTTCTCTGACCGAAAGGGCCTTACTTAAACAACAGTTAAATCTGGAACTTAAAAAAAGTGTTGAGACTTTAAGTCCCTCAATTTTTGGAAATTGTGATGCTGAAGAGGTCATGAAGAGCATTTATTTGCTCAATAAAGAACCACAAGTTCCCCATGAAATCCCGCAAGTGATGATTTCCTTCGAAGGATCTTCGGGAAAAAATCTCATCTTTCGCATTATCGCTATTCGGGTAGTGAAAAAAACATCAAAGCCACTCGCCTCCTATTTCCAAGCTTTAGAAGGAGAATTTGAGTACGTTCCTGAAAAAAGTTCGGTCATTGGCTATCTTGGCAAAAAAACTAAGGAAGCGGGTGTTTTTCGGTTGCATATTCCCAAAACCTCCTTTCTTCTGCGCTCGGACTCTTCTTTGAATCTTTATAAGGCCAGGCACCATGTCTATTCTCTTCTGACAAAAGCTTTAGGAGAAATTCGGGATTATAACGGAGGGATTTTTGCTAAACAATTAGAGCTCTACTCTCAGTTTAAGCACCATTTTCAAAAGGAAGACTCTGAACTCCTCGAGGATTTTTTTCATGCTTTAAATCCTCCGGAAATGCAAGCGATCCTTCCCCTTTCTTCTATAACTTGTCTATTTCAGCTTTTCCTGAAAATTCTCTCCGACTCTCTTCCTAGGGAGGAGAGCACCCTTTTACACACACAAGAAAAAGAGGATTTGCTTTTTGCCGCTGTGCGACTTAAAGACACGTCCTTCCAAGAACGGCTTACGCATGCACTTATCGAAGCCAAAGTGTTTCATGAAATCAACGCATGGGCAGCTGTCAAACGGTATGATGGGCTGGTGCTCGGCTATATTATTCGGTCTCATCCTAAGAAAAATCAGCTTTTTATCGAAATTTTGCGCCAAACATTAGAAAAATGGACTGCCGAAAGGCAAAACACGCATCTTTTACGTCTTGATATCCAAGATTTGCCTGTTTCATTAGATCCGAGGCTTGGAGGAGATGAGGTGTCCGCTGTTTTTCTCAAAATGCTTTTTGAAGGCCTTGCACGGATTGATCAAGATGGAAAACCGGCTTTGGCGGCAGCCAAAAGTGTTGAGATTTCGAATGAGGGGCTGCGGTATACGTTTACACTCAGAGAATCTTTCTGGAACAACGGCGAGCCTGTAACGGCACACGATTTTAGCTATGCCTGGAAAAAAATTTTATCTCCCTCCTTTACCACATCTTTTGCCTATCTTTTCTATGCCATAAAAAATGCCAAGTTAGCTAAAGAGGGAAAAATTTCTCTGGATGAAGTGGGAATTTATGCCCCGACGGATCAAACGTTGGTTGTAGAACTTGAGCACCCCTGTAGTTATTTTTTTGAGCTGACTGCAACCCCCCTCTATTCGCCCGTCAATCATCGTGTCGATTCTCTCCACCCCAATTGGCCTCTTCAGACAGGTAAAGAGTATGTTTGTAACGGACCTTTTTACCTAGAGTCTATGAACTCCCGAAAAGTGTATATGTTACAAAAAAATGCAGCCTACTGGGATGCTCCTGCCGTTGGGCTTAATCGGATTCAAATTTCTCAATCCACTGCCAGAAAAGCTTTAGAAATGTACTTAAAAGGTGAAATCGATTGGTTAGGCCGACCTTCGAGACCCTGGGAACTCTTCTTCTCACAGCAGTGCCCAAGACCTATTGAGAAATTATCCTCTTCTTTGGCGGCTTGGTGTGTTTGTAATGTCCAGCATGGTCCTCTCCACTCTGTTAAATTAAGATTAGCTTTAGCTTATGCTCTAGATCGTCAAGCGATGATCAGATCAGCTCATCATTGGACACCCGCTTTCAGTCCTCTTCCGTTAATGTATGCTGAGCGGTCAGCGCCTTTCACACATAAACAGCGTAAAAAAGCGAAGATCCTTTTTGAGGAGGCCTTGCAAGAATTGGGCGTTGACCGAAGCAAATGGCCTTCTTTAACACTCGTTTATCCCAATAATGAAGTGAGAAGGGTTATGGCTGAGGCCATTGTTTCTCAATGGCAAGACGTGTTAGGCATCACTGTTTATACAGAAGGGTGTGAATTTCGAGATCTTTTCATTAAAATGACAAAAGGAAACTATCAGCTGGGATTGATGACGTGGAGGAATTGTGTCGACGATCCCCTTTACACGTTGAATGCTTTTAAAGACTCAAGCGAAGAAATGAATCTCTCAAAGTGGGAGGATGCTCGGTATCAGCAGTTGCTCGACCAAGCCATACGGGAAACGGACTTGAAAAAGAAAAAAGATCTTATGAACGCGGCTGAAGCGATTTTAATCGACCAAATGCCTGTGATCCCGATTGCTTATGAGGCAGAGCTTGTTAGCCGAGCTGAATCTATCGAAGGGACAGGAGTCTCACAAAATGGAAACATTGATTTTAAATATGTTAGAATAAAAAAGAAGCCGCAGAATATCGAAAAAATAACCGTTTACAGATCTTAATCCAAGGAGGTAAATATGAAAATGACTGAAATTGAAGGCCACCCAGCGTGGGAAGGAAAGTTGTCCGACAAAGAAATTGCGTTTCTTTTAGCGGGGCAGCAGCCTTTTACTTATATTCTTAGTGAAACTGCAAATTCAGGATACCTGCTATCTTATGTTACCGCCAAGCAGGGCATCAAACAGATCCCTTTTAGAGCTGTCTTTGATCAGAATCGTCGTAAGCAGGGATACCGCAATGGGAACAATACAATCTTTTCTTCTGTAGATACCCTATTACGGTACAAATTAAAAGGAAGAGGATTGGCTTTAAAACCCGATTCCTTGCAATTGAGTGCGTGATCAGTGTCTTTTCCTGAGCGACTCACGCAGTACGAACCGGCAAGCTTGCGAGAAATTGCTAAATTATCGTTTTCCTTCATCTTTGTTTTGTTTTCTGCCAGCTTAATGGGGTTTTGCGATCGTTTAATCTTGGCACATGCTTCCTTCGAAGGATTAGAAGTTGGCATCACAGCTCTATGGCTAAGCCAGCTTTTCCAGATTCCGATTATTAGAGCTGCCTCTATGACGCAAGCTTTTGTCGGACAGTACAAGGGGGCCGGTCAATTAGAGAAGATTGGGCCTTGTGTTTGGCAGATGATTTGGTTCTCTCTTTTGAGCATGGTGATCACGTGGCCCTTGAGTGAGCCGATCGGGAGGTTTTTTTTAATCAGACAGCTTTGCAAGAGGGCCAGAGCTGTTTCCGTTTATTGATGGCTGTGAATTTTCTGTTTCCTCTCGGGTCGGCTCTTTCTGCGTTCTATTTGGGTCAGGGTAAAACCAAGAGAGTTTTGTTGACAAGCTTCTTAAGCCATAGTCTACATATTCTCTTGGATTTTCCTTTGGTTTTTGGAGTTCCAGGCTGGTTGCCTCCCCTGGGAGCTTTTGGGAGTGTGGTATCGGCCGTTATCGCACAGTTTTTCTTCTGCGGCTGCCTTCTATTGGATTTCTTGAGTTCTAAGTATCATTTAACTTATGGCACCCATCAAATTGCCTTAAAATGGAGTTCTTTTTGTTCCTATTTGCGTGTGGGTCTGCCTCGGACTGCCGCTAAGATGATCCAATTGGGCGCTTGGATTGTCATGACCAAACTCATGATTGGTAAAAGTGAGAATTGTGCGGCCGTATTAGCGTTTGGAGGAACCCTACAGATGTTCCTAACGTGCTCGAATGAAGGGCTGTCTCAAGCTTTAACCACCATTGGAGCTTATCTCATTGGATCAAAATTGCCTTTGATCTGGAAAACGGTTCGCTCTGCCTCTTTATTCTTATGGCTAATGGGAGTCGTGGTTGCTATTCCTCTTATGCTCTTCCCTGAGAGTGTTGTTGCTCTCTTTATCAAGCAAGAGATTTCCCCGGACCTTAGAGAAGCTTTGATCTTATCCTGCCGCTGGATTTGGTTCCTATTTTTAATGGAGGGAATCAATTTAATTGGATTTGGATTGCTCAGCGCTTACAAAGATACGGTCTTTCAGATGTGTTTTGCCGGTTCATCGTGGATCACGGGCTGCATTCCGACCTATCTAGCCATTCATCTGGGCAATGCTTCTCCGGATCTTTTCTGGTTAATTCCGTCTGGAGCCTGCTGTACTGCGGCGGTCATTTATTTTATCAGGCTCAGACAAATCACTCTAAAGACCTTCATTCAGATGCGGCATAATCCGCACCTTTTCAATTGAACGGTCATCGGAGCTTAAAATCTCCAAGTCAAAATCGTCATGGTGCAGGCGCCAGCCTTTTGCCGGGATTGCTCCTGCGCGGTGGTAGATGTAACCGCCGAGGGTATCGTATTCGGGGCTTTGAGGGATTTGGATGGCGAGTTCTTTTTCGATATCTAAAATATTCATCCGGGCATCGACAATCCAGCCTCCCGAAGGAAGGACGGAATAGAGCATTTCTTGGTCGATATCGTCTTCATCGGCAATTTCTCCGACAAGTTCTTCTAGGATATCTTCGATCGTGATAATGCCTTCGGTTCCGCCGTACTCATCAACAACGATGGCCAAATGAATTTGTTTGTTCCGGAATTCTTGAAGGAGTTGAGCGATCTTTTTGGTCTCAGGAGTATAGACAACAGGCTTGATCAGAGAGGTGATCGACGCTTTTTGCTCGGTATGAGCATAGGCAGAAAGGACATCTTTGTAGAGGAGGACACCGACAATATGGTCGATGTTGTCTTGAAACACGGGAAGGCGGCTGTACCGCTCTTTGAGGAAAATCTCGGCGGCTTCTCGGATGGTGGCATCTTCAGAGATGCAGATCACATCGATGCGGGGGACCATGACTTCGCGGACATTTCTTTCTTTAAAGTTGGCAACAGAAAGGATGAGTTTTCGTTCTTGGGGATCGAGATGGGTTGAAAGTTCCGATTCATAGAGGACTTCCAGGATTTTATCCCGGATGGAAGGAAAAGCGATCTCTTTTTGGCTTTCTGGAAAAAAGGCTTGGAGCATTTTCATGAAAAGCGCCGTCAGCGGGGCAAAAAGAGTCAGAAAAACGGAGGTAATGGGAGCGAAGAGCCGCAGAGAGAAAACAGGGGCTGCAGTGGCTAAAAACTTCATCAGCATGTCGGAAATAAGAGAAAGAGTGATGATGATGGCACCAATAGCAAGCACCCAGAGGCCGTCGAAGGCATAGTTGTGGCTTTCAAAAAGCCGGAGCGCATTGTTAAAAGGCGGCTGGATGAGTAGGAGAAAGATCGTGACAACGCCGTAGCAGAGATGGAGGACGTGTTTGCTGAAGCTCAACGTGAAAAAGAGGCCTTCCCATTTGCGGCGGCCAAAGAGGGGCCGGAGGAAATGCTGGAAGAAAAAGAGGGTGGGGATCTTTTTAAACTCTTCTTTCGAGCGGAGGCGGCCCAGTTGCAAGAGAGCGGTTGTCATCCCTGTCACGATGGCTGCGCTCATCATAAAAATCAGGGCAATTAAAACCTTCACGGACCTTCCTTAATCATATACCGGTGTTTTTTTGCGAGAGCTATGAGCCGTTTTTCTTCCCGGCGCATGCGGGCTTTCTTTTTGTTATCGATATCGTCATAGCCTAAAAGATGCAAGAGGCCATGGATGATATAAAGCGTAGTCTCTTCATAGGGCTTTTTGGGATTGTAGTCCAGGGCAGCTTTGGGACAGACGAAAATCTCCCCGAGAAGCTGATCATTCAAGGGGAAAGTGATGCAGTCAGTAGGGGTCGGGTCATTAAAGTACTTGGCGTGGAGTTGGCTGATCTTACGGATACCGACGAAATAGATAGCGACATCTTGATTTGAAATTCTCTTCTGCTGGAGAAAAAACATGACGAGTTTTTTCACAGAAGAACAATCGATGCGGAGGTTCGACTGGCGATTGTAAATTTTTAGAGTCATTCTCTGGATTAAGCTTCTGTCAATTTTAGTGTTCTTTTGAGCCGATTTTCCATTCAAATGAGAAGGGTCATATCAACTTACGTATATTACCCTTCTCATTTGAATGGAAAATCGGCCAAAATAATCACTAAAATTGACGAAGCCTTAATTCAGAGAATG